>JAJRSQ010000234.1 GCA_024278725.1 Chloroflexota bacterium | reverse complement strand
GTGGCGCACCCGGTTGCGGGTGAACGCGCCATCGGCATTTGAGGTGTCTAAACGGGGGGAAAGGTGACGCTCGCGGCAGTACGCTTCGATGTCCGCGCGGGTGGTTTCCAGTAAGGGGCGAATGAGCGTGACGGGGGCATCGGCGACCACGGGGACGGGCGCGGCGGGGCGCATCCCGCGCAGCCCGTCCAACCCTGCGCCGCGCAAAAAGTGCAACAGCACCGTTTCCGACTGGTCATCGGCGTGATGTCCGACGGCGATTTTTTGGGCGGATGTTTTTTGCGCCACTGCCGCCAAAAAGGTGTAACGGGCGATGCGGGCGGCATCCTCCACGCTTTTTTTCTGCCGACGGGCAATCTGCGCCACGGAGACGGTCTTCTGATGCAGCGGCAGCTCCCACCGCCGCGCCATCTCGGCGACGAATGCCGCATCCGCTTCCGCTTCCGCGCCGCGCAAACCGTGATTCAGATGCGCCACGTGCAATTTCAGGTTCAGCGCGGGAGACATCCGGCGCAAAATATCCAGCAGAGACAGCGAATCGGGTCCGCCGGACACCCCCACCACCACCGTATCACCGGCGTCCAGCAAGTGATGACGGGCGCAAAATTGAGCCACGGGGTCGTACAGGGTCATCGGCGCACCTACCATTGCAACCGGCGAGCGGTGGATTGCAGTTGATGCGCCAGCGGCGAGCGGTCTAAAAATATCTTTTGCCGCTCGGTATCGGGCGCAGTATGGGCGATGGTGGTCAGCAGCGCTTCGGCGCGGTGGAAGGCTTCGTGCGCTTGCGGCGAGCGGTTCAACGCCAAAAAAGGTTCAACCATCGCCAGTTCGATTTCGGTTTCCAGCAATTTGTGGCGGGCGGGCTGCACAATATCCCGCGCTTGCAACAACAGAGTGATGGCGTGTTCATATTGCTGGTTGTGGGTGGCTAATTGCGCCGAAATACACAGGGTGCGGGCGTGATACGCCTTCATATTGCTGGGAATGATGAGCGCAATCAGACGGGTGATTTTGCCCGCCACATCGTCCCATCGTCCCGTTGCGGCATATCCGGCGAGCAGTTCGGTCAGAATTTCCACTTGGTCGGCGGCGAAACCGAGCCCGTGCATTTCGTCCAGTTCCGCCAGAAATATCGTCTCGGCTTTGCGGGCATCGCCGTGCAACTGATGCGCCACCCCAAGCAACCGGCGGGCACGACTTGCCCACACCGGCGAACCGGTACTCTCCGCCAGCGATACCGCCTGCTCAACCACCATTTCCGCCGCGCCGACATCGCCCAGGGCGAAATGATATTCCCCCATCCCCAGCAAGCCCATCGCCTGCCAAATGCTGTTGGTCAGTTGGGTGGAAATGATGGTCGTCTCGGCGAATTTATCCGCCGCGAGCGCGAAATCGCCCTGCACCAGCGCGTTATATCCGCTGCGGTAGCTGAACGTGGGCGCCCAGTTGAGGTCGCCGGTGCGCTGTTGAATGTCGCCGGCTTCACGGCAAATCCGGTCGCTGTGCTGATAATCCGCCAGCCAATGGTACGCCGTGGCGAGCCAGCCGTAGGTTTTCATCAACCCCTGATAATTGCCGATGTCGCGCCATGTGCCGGCAACGGTTTCGAGCCGCTCGATGCTGGCAGCCACTTCGCCCTGATAAAGGATGACCGCCGCCAACCCGTCTTTGCTGCTGGTGATGCGCGGCGTGTTGCGCAAGGTCTGGGCAATTTCCAGCGCCTCATGGAAATAGGAGCTGGCATCGGTGAGTTGCCCCATATTGAATTTAAATTCGCCCAACTGGTTGAGGGTGTCCACCAGCCCCAACTTGTCATCCGATTTGCGGGCAATACTGAGCGCCTGTTCAAAATAGGGCGCGGCGTGGCTGAATTTATGGTATCCGGCGTAAATATTGCCCAGTTCCGCCAACACCCGCATTTGAATGGGCAGGTTCTGATTGGCTTTCGCCAGCGCCAACGCCTGTTCAAAATCGGCGCGGGCTTCGTCCACCCGTCCCATCCGTTTGAGGATATTCCCCCGCCCTTCGTGGATTTTGGGCAGCACGTCCGGCTCCAGTTCACTCACCAGCAGAGAGGTGGACAGAGCCTGCGTGTAAAATTCGATGGCGGTCTGGTTGTCGAAGGAGGCTTTGGCGGCTTCGGCGGCGCGGATTTGGTAGGTCAGGGCGCGGTCCCACACCTCGCCCTGTTCATAATGATGCGCCACAATTCAGGCGTATTCTTCCCCGCGCAGATAATACAGCGGCGCCATATTGTCGGCGATGCGTTTGTGATAAATGCGGCGCTGCTGGATGAGCAGGGTATTGTATGCCGTCTCATAAGTCAGCACATGCTTGAAGATATATTCTTTCTCGCTGGTGCTGTTCCGCTCGCGGACAAGTTCAGCTTCCACCAAATCTTCCATGTAATTTTCAAATTCGGTGGGGTCGGTGGTCACATCTTCTGCCACCGCTTTGAGCACTGAACGGCTGAACACCCGCCCGATGACGGCGGCAATTTGCAGCAGTCGTTTTTCGGGTTCGTCCAGCCGGTCGATGCGGGCGGTGAGTACGCCGGTCAACGTTTCGGGGATGTCGATGTCCACCACCGGGCGCACCACCACCCAATGGTCATCCCGGCGGACGATGGTTTCATCTTCAATCAGACTGCGCAAAACTTCTTCCACGAACAGGGGATTGCCTTCCGCGCGGCTGAGGATGAGATTTTCCAGCGCGTCGGGCAAATCTTCCACATGGAGCAGCCGGTCAACCAGCGAGCGGCTCTGCGATTCGGTGAGCGGGTCGAGCTGAATTTTGGCGAAAAACGGGGCGAAGGTTTTGGCAGCGGTTTCCATCACCCGCCAAAATGCGGATTCTTTTTCCGGGCGGGTGATGCAGATAATCAGCACGGGCAACCGTTGGGGCAACGCCAGCAGATGTTCAATCACCTGCACGGAGCTGGCGTCCGCCCAGTGGAGGTCTTCAAAAACCAGCACCAGCGGTTGCGCTTCCGCCGCCACTTCGACCCATTCCGCCACCGCATTGAACATGCGCTGCTGCAACATCTGGGGGTCGGACAGGGGGAGCGCCTGCGCCGTTTTTTCATCCAGCTTCACCCCGATGAGCACCGCCAGATAAGGCAGAATTTCATCGGCGCGGTCGCCGAAGCGAGCCTGCCCCACCGCCTGTAAATTCTGCCAAACAACATCGGTGGGAGTTTCGGGCGAAACCTGCAAATAGGCGCGCAGAATTTCGATGATGAGCCGGTAGCTCTGGTTCTGCCGGTACGAGAGTCCGCGCCCTTCGAGCCACAGCACGCCCGATTCGGCGTTCTGCTGGCGCACTTCCGATACGAGACGCGATTTCCCCAGCCCCGCTTCACCAACCACCGCCACGATGCTCCCTTCGCCCTGCCGAACAGCGGCGACCCGTTCCTGCAAAGCGGTGCTTTGCGCCTTCCGCCCCACCATCGGCGCGCGCAAGCCGCCCACGCCCTGTTTGGCGCGCTGATGTTTCACGCCTTTCAACTCATAGACCAGCAGGGCATTACGCTTCCCTTTGACCTGCACCGGCTGGCGCGTTTTAAATGTAAAGAGCTGCTGGGTGAGGTAGTATGTATCCTGACTGACCAGAATTTCCCCGCGCTCGGAGACGCTTTCCAGCCGGGAAGCCACGTTGACGGTATCGCCCATCACCGTGTAACCCCGTTTGCGGCGCGTGCCCACCAGCCCGGCGATGACCACGCCGGTATTCACGCCGATGTGAATCTCCAACGGCTCGATGAGCGGCGCGGGCGGATTGCGGTTGAAGTCCTCCAGCCGTTCCTGCATCGCCAGCGCGGCGTGGAGGGCGCGTTCCGGGTCATCTTCATGTGTGCGGGGCGCGCCGAAAACCGCCATGATGGCATCGCCCATATATTTGTCCACATAACCGTCATACTCATACACCACATCGCTGAGCATATCCAAACAGCGGTTGACCACCTGAAGCACCCGCTCCACTTGCGCGGGCGTTTCGGCGCTGTCGTTCAACGCGGTGAATCCGGAAATATCGGCGAAGAGTACCGTCACTTGCTTGCGCTCGCCTTCAATTGCGCCGCTGATGAACGAATCATCGGGCACATCAACCGCCAGCCCATTGCCGCACCGTCCGCAATAGGCGAAGCCAACCGGATTTTCAAAACGGCAAATCTCGCATTTAACCATTCAATGTCCTTTAAACCCAAACAGATTGCATCACGATGATATTACAATTACCCCATTGTGTCAACGGGATAATGGTTCAACTGTATTGCGCCCTGCCCTGCTTGTGGTATAATCCCTTAGCTTTGCCCACGCGCAAGCGAGAATTTTTGATTCACAGATAAAAGGATGCTGGAAACCAATGTTTAAACCGCTCAACGCTCTGCTCGGTCTCTTCTCAGTAGATGTGGGGATTGACCTCGGCACCGCCAACACGCTGGTGTATGTTAAAGGAAAAGGAATTGTCATCAATGAACCGTCGGTGGTCGCCATTGACAAGAAATCCAAACGTGTGCTGGCAATCGGCGTGGAAGCGAAGGAGATGGTCGGGCGCACCCCGGCGAATATCATCGCCATTCGCCCGTTGCGCGACGGCGTGATTTCCGAATTTGAAGTGACCGAAAGCATGCTGGAATACTTCATCCGCAAAGTTCACCAGCAGACCATGCTCCCCGTGCCGCTGTACGCCCCGCGGGTGGTGGTCGGCATTCCCAGCGGCGTCACCGAAGTGGAAAAACGCGCCGTGCATGACGCCGCGCAATCGGCGGGGGCGCGGCAAGCCTTTTTAATTGAAGAACCGATGGCGGCGGCGGCGGGCGCAGGGCTGGCAGTCACCGAACCCATCGGCAGTATGATTGTGGATATTGGTGGCGGCACAACCGAAGTTGCCGTCTTTTCGCTGGGCGGCATCGTCGTCAGCAAATCCATCCGGGTGGCGGGAGACGAGATGGATGAAGCCATCATCAACTACGCCCGCCAAAAATACAACCTGCTCATCGGGCAGCGCATGGCGGAACGGGCGAAAATCACCATCGGCTCCGCCTACCCCCTGCCGGAAGAGCAGACCATCACCTTGCGCGGGCGAAACCTCATCACCGGCTTGCCCGACGCCATCGAAGTTTCCAGCGTGGAAATCCGCGAAGCGCTGGCGGACGACGTCGCCACCATCATTGAAGCGGTGCGCGGCGCGCTGGACGACACCCCCCCGGAACTGATTGCCGACCTGATGGAAAACGGCGTCACCCTGGCGGGCGGCGGCGCATTGCTGCAAGGGCTGGCGGAACGGCTTTCGGAAGAGACCAAAATCCGAGTGCGCGTGGCGGAAGACCCGCTCACCTGCGTGGCGCGCGGCGCGGGGCTGGTGCTGGAAGACCTGCACAAATACGCCAAAATTCTCACCGGATTACAGCGCGGCAGTACCATCCACCAATAATCCGGTCACACGGATAATCCTGCCCGTAAACCCAATGTTCCCCCAGTTTGAAATGGGTCACAGGGTATTGCGGGCTTTATTTTTGCGGATACACTGATGGACAATCGAGACAATCGTGGGCTGTTACTGGCGATTTTCGCCGCATTGATATTTTTGGGGTTCGCATTGGACCGGCTGGGTTACATGGCGCCGGTACGATTGGCGCTGCAATCCGTCTTTCAACCGGCGGAAATCGCCGTTTCCGGCGCGGCAGAACGCGCCACCGAACTCAGCCAACAGCAGCAATCGGTGGAAACACTGCAACAGCAAAACGCCGACCTGCAAGCGGAAGTCAATCGGCTGCTGATTGAAAACATCCAACTGAAGGAACTTGAGAGAGAAAATCAACGGCTGCGGGAATTACTGAACTACACCCGCAACAATCCGGGCATCAGTTTTGCCACCGCCTCGGTCATCGGGCAGGTCATCGGCAACGACCCCAACAATTTTCTCTACACCATCTTCATTGATGTCGGCGCGAATGACGGCGTTGCCAAAGATATGCCCGTCGTCACCCATCGCGGGCTGGTTGGCAGAGTGACCAACGTCAACGCCAACACCGCCGAAGTCCTGCTCATCATCGACCCCGCCAGCTCCGTGAACGCGCTGGTGCAAAATACGCGGGTGCAGGGCATCATCACCGGCGAATTGGGCGGCACGCTCACCATGGAACGCATCCCGCAGGGGGAAACGGTCTCCCCCGGCGATTTGGTGCTCACCTCCGGGTTGGGCGGCGCATTCCCCGACAAACTGGTCATCGGGCAAATCACCGAAGTCTTTCAGCGGGATTTGGATTTATTCCAGACCGCGCGGATGCGCGCCACCGTTGATTTCGGCGATTTGAGTACCGTGCTGGTGCTCACCGCATTCCAGCCCAAGTCGCTGGAAACGGGGAACACGGGAGGGCAAAATTAGCGGATACATCATCGCCGGAATATTAATTGTGCTGAGCGTGGTGCAAATGTCACTCACGCCGTATATCAGTTGGCAAACCGTGCATCCCAACTTTTTGCCGGTAGCGGTGATAGCGTTGAGCCTGCTCAAACCTTTTTCGCAGGCAATGGGCTGGGCATTCGTCGCCGGGGTGATGCTCGATGTATTTTCCGGCGCGCCGTTCGGCGTCTTCACCGTCAGTATGCTGATAGTTGCCGCCGCCGCCAATTTCTGGTACGATCGTTTCACCCCGTCCGTGATAATTTTGCCGGTGGCGCTCGCCTTGCCGTACAGCCTTTTGTTCGATGTGGTCAGCCTGATACTCCAGCAAATCCTCGGCAGACCCTTCGTCTGGAGCGGCTCATTATTGCAATTGATATTCTCGGTGGCACTGATGAATATTCCGGTCATGCTGGTGCTTTATCCGCTTTTTTACCGGCTGAATCGCCCGGCATCATCGCAAGAATTTACCCTTTAAAAAAGGAGTGTGCCGCTATATATAGCAAATTATTTCCGAAAAACACTATATATAGTACACCTACGCTTGAAATTCCACTCGGAATACGGTATAATTCAGGCACACACTAATTTTCGGTGATAGCGTATCAAACGAAGTTTAGAATTTTAATATTGCAAGCCTTCATCGTGCTGGTATTCCTGGCATTCGTGGCGCAATTATGGCGATTGCAAATTCTGCAAGGGGAAACCTACCGCCAACTCGCCGACCAGAACCGCTTTCAAGCGGTGGAAGTGGACGCCCCCAGAGGGATCATCTACGACCGAAACGGCAAACTGCTGGTGCGAAATCGCCCCATTTTCAACGTGGCAATTGTGCCCGCGTATTTGCCGGAAGACACCACCGCCCGCGCGGAAGTTTTCGCCCGGTTGGCAGACCTGCTGCAATTGCCCGTCACCAATGGCGGCGTGCGCGACATACCCGACCATAACGCCTATTTCCGGTCGTTTCTGCATCACGAATATACCCGCTTGCCGGGGCGACAGGTGCGCAATGCCCGCAGCCGGAAATTCACCGGTTCGCCGCAGGGGATTCAAGACGCAGTGGAAGCCGCGCCGCCCTTTGCGCCATACCATCCCGTCGTCGTCGCGCAGGATATTTCGCCGGACGCCGCCGCCATCATCGAGCAAAACCGGCTGAACCTGCCCGGCGTTTTTGTGCAAACCGCATCCAAACGGGAATACCTGACCGGCGCACTCACCGCGGACGTGCTGGGGTATGTGGGTCCCATCCCCCCAACGCAGACCGACCGCTATCAACCGCCCCTCTACAATCCCAATGACGATGTGGGGCTGGTGGGGCTGGAAGCCAGTTACGAAAGCCAGCTTCACGGTTCAAAAGGGGAAGAATTGGTGGAGGTGGATGTCACCGGACGGAAAATCAAAACCGTCGGCATCACCCGTGAGGCGCAACCGGGCAATAATATCACCCTCACCCTTGATACCGACCTGCAACAGTTCGTCACCGAGCAACTGCAAGCGGCAATCGACAACTCGCCGGGACAATCGGGCGCGGTGGTGGTGATGAACCCGCAAAACGGCGAAATTTTGTCGATGGTGTCGCTGCCGACATACGACAACAACCTTTTCGCGGAAGGTATTTCCGCCAGAGAATTCAGCCTGCTCACGGAAGACAAACGCACGCCGCTGGTGAACAAAGCCATCGGCGGGCTGTATCCGCCCGGCTCCACCTACAAAATCGTGGTCGCGGCGGGGGCATTGCAGGAAAAAACCATCACCCCCCGCCAGCAATTTTTCTGCGCCGGCGTGCTGTATCTGCCGAATAAATTTTTCCCGGATGACCCGGATTTGGCGCAACCCTTCTATTGCTGGCTCCGTTCCGGGCACGGGAATCAGGATGTGGTTTCCGCGCTCGCCAACTCTTGCGACGTCTATTTCTATCAGGTTGGCGGCGGATATGAGCCGGACGGATATGAAGGTCTGGGGGTAGACCGCATCATCACCTACGCCGAAGAATTTGGTTTCGGCGCGCCCACCAAAATCGACATTCCGGGCGAAGGCGCGGGACTCGTTCCCAGCCCGAAATGGAAACGGCTCAATTACGCTGAAACGTGGGTGACGGGCGACACATACAATATGTCCATCGGGCAGGGATTTGTGCTGGCAACCCCGTTGCAGGTACTCAACGCCTATGCCGCCGTCGGCAACGGGGGTACGCTGTACAAACCGCATCTGGTGAAAGAAGTGCGCAATCCCCAGCAGGAATTGGTGTATCAGGCAACGCCGGAAGTGCTGGGCACGCTCAATGTGGATGAAGAAAATCTGAACTGGGTGCGCACGGGTTTGGAAGCGGTAATTGACTGGGGTACAGCGGTTGATATAATAGATGTACCCGGCATCACCGTGGCGGGGAAAACCGGAACCGCCGAATTTTGCGAACGCTATCCGCAGTGCTTGGATAAAGACGGACGGGTGAAAACGAGCCACGCCTGGTTTGTGGCATACGCCCCCGCCGACAATCCGGAAATTGCCGTGATTACGTTTGTGTATGCCGGCGGCGAGGGGTCATCGGTTGCCGCGCCGGTGGTGAACAACGTTTTACGCTACTATTTCGGGTTCGACCGCCCCGACGACACCGGCGACAATCCCGCCGCCTCCGACGAGGGTACGGATGCGGCGTACACCCGCTTCACCGCCCGCATGCTCGGCGCGGACACCTTCCCCGGCAGCGTCAGCGCGGTGAACGGCTACGTGCGCGACACAACCGGCGCGGGCATCGCCGGGGTGACGGTGGAAATCATCGCCAATGGCGACGTGGTGGCGCAAGTGGTCACCGGTCCCAACGGGCAGTTTGATTATAACGCATTGGATCCGCGCATCGCAGAAGAATGGACGGTGCAGATGGTTGATTTTTCAGCCAAGCCCATCACCCTGATGCCAAGCGCGGCAACACGATACTATGTAGAATTTCAGGCGGAACAATAATCTATGGCTCCAGAGCGCGTTACAATCAAGGGCACCAGTAAAGGCGTAATTGTCACCATTGGTGCCGGAAATTGGCAAAATACCCTGCGCACATTGGCGCAAAAGTTGGAACAGAAGTCCTCTTTTTTCAAAGGGGGACGGGTGGCGGTTTCCGTGGGCGACCGGCTGTTGAATGCCGACGAAATTGCCGCGATGGGCGAATTGCTGACCGAACACCATATGACGCTGTGGGCGGTGCGCAGCAATGCCGAAGAGACCCGGCAAGCGGCAATATCGCTGGGGCTGGAAGCCGAAGCGGACACCCAAAAAACGTCTTCCCGCGCGCACAAAAGCGCGATGCCCAACACGCCCGGCGGCAGCAATGAAGTCGTCACCATCCGGCGCACCCTGCGCTCCGGGCAAACGATAGAAACGCTGGGCAACGTGGTCATCATCGGCGATGTGAACCCCGGCGCGCAAATCAAAGCGGGGGGATATGTCATCATCTGGGGACGGCTGCGGGGCAGCGTCATCGCCGGTGCGGTTGCGCCGGAAAACGCTTTTGTCTGCGCGTTGGAACTGAAGCCGGTGCAACTCATCATCGGCGACGCCATCGCCCGCGCACCCGCCGATGACCGCCGCAGTAAAGTCATACCGGAAATAGCCTTTGTTCAAGATGGTCAAATTGTCGCGGAAGCATGGGGCTAACCCACCGCAGAAATCCAGAAAGAGGGATGAAACGTAATGAGTGGAACAGTAATCACCATCACATCCGGGAAAGGTGGGGTGGGCAAAACAACCACCACCGCCAATTTGAGCGCGGCGCTGGCACTTGAAGGGAAAAAAGTTGTTGCCATTGACGCCGACATCGGACTGCGCAATTTGGACGTGGTCATGGGCTTGGAAAATCGCATTGTGTACGATTTGGTTGACGTGGTGGAAGGCACCTGCCGTTTGAAACAAGCCCTCATCCGTGATAAACGGGTGGAAGGATTATATCTCATCCCCGCCGCGCAGACCCGCGATAAAACCGCCGTCAGCCCGGAAGATATGATTGCCCTGTGCAACGACCTGCGCCGGGAATTCGATTTCATCATCGTCGATTCCCCCGCCGGGATTGAGCAGGGCTTCAAAAACGCCATGGCGCCCGCCGACCGGGTGCTCATCGTCACCACCCCGGAAATCTCCGCCGTGCGCGACGCCGACCGCATCATCGGTCTGCTGGAAGCGGCGGGGAAAGGTCCGGGCGAGTTGGTGCTGAATCGCCTGCGTCCCGACATGGTGCAACGCGGCGATATGCTCGACATTGATGATGTGGTGGACGTGCTGGCAATCAAGCTCATCGGCGTGGTGCCGGATGATGAAGCCATCATCATTTCCACCAATAAAGGCGTGCCCGTCATTTTTGAAAACAACAGTCTGGCAAGTGATGCCTTCAAAAACATCGCTCTCCGGCTGAATGGCGAAAACGTTCCGTTCCTCAACCTGCAACCCGACACATCCTTCTTCCAAAAACTCGCCCGCCTTTGGAACGGCTGATAACCCGGTGCGCCCCAGGTCTGTTGCAAAGTCGCTTGACAAACAATACTTTGCGCAGGAAATGTAGGGGCACGCTGCAGCGTGCCCCTACTACAACGCCACCGATTTTCGTTAAAACCGGAAGAAAATGCGTAAGAGCGGCTCGCAAATCGCCCCTGCGG
>JAJRSQ010000233.1 GCA_024278725.1 Chloroflexota bacterium | reverse complement strand
TGGAAGAAGTCGCGTTCGCGGTGCAGGAAAGGGCAGGCTTCAATATCGTGCTGGTCAGCGTGATGAAACGCCGCCATCTGGAACATATCGCCGGTGCGGGGTTGCCCGTTTCGCAATTGAACGACATCCGAAAAATCCGCACCCCGCGCGCCGAAATCATGCCGCTCCTGCAATCGGCATTCAAACTAGGCGATTCATATTTCATCCCCACCGAAGCGGAGAAAGAGATTTCGTCGCTGAATATTCTCTTCTCCGCGCCTATGCCGAAAACACATCGCTGGCAAAAACGCGACCTTTTGCTCACCCCGCTGCACAACACCGATGGCACACTCATCGGACTGCTGACCGTGCTCGCCCCCACAGACGGCGCGCGTCCCACCGAAAAAAGCGTGACCGTGCTGGAACTGTTCGCCAATCAGGCGGCGATGTTCATTGAAAATACCCAGCAATTCATGGCGCTCACCCGGCAAGCCACCCGATTGCAATTAATCAGCCAAATTCACACCCGAATGAGCAGCATTCTGCATCCGGCGGAATTAATGGGCGAGGTGGCGCGGCTCATCGCCAACGCCTTCAATTATTACCATGTGCAGATTTTCCGGGTCGATGACCAATCGCCGCACACGCTGGTGCTGCAAAATTGCGCCGGAACAGCCAACGTCACCCCAGAAGATTTATCGCCAACCCGAATTGCGATTGATGAAACGAGCATCGTCGGGTGGGCGGCGAGCCGCCAACAGGTGGTGGCGGCAAACAACGTGCGGCAAGATGCCCGTTACACCCCCCACCCTGCCCTGCCGAAAACCGCTTCGGAGTTGGCAGTGCCCATCCAAATCAACCGGGAATTAATCGGGGTGATTGACATCCGGCACAACGATGTGGATGCGTTTTCCCCCGCTGACAGCGAAAATCTGGAAACGCTGGCGGGACAATTAGCCATTGCCATCCAAAACGCGCAACTATTCAATGATGCCCTCCAGCGCGAGCGGCTGGCATCGGCGCTGGGGAAAACGGGACTCACCCTGAATGCCACGCTGAACCCGAAAACGGTGCTGACCGTGATTTGCGACGAAGCGAATCGCGCCTTCCAAATGGATGGGGCACTGCTGTGGATGGTCACCGATGCGGGCATCGAAGTGCGAGCGGCGGCGGGCGCACACGCAGACGTATTTCTCGGCGCGACGGTGGCGCTCAATGACGAAGCCGATGCAGTGGCGCAGGTGGTGCAGACCCAACGCGCCACCTTCATCAACTATATTTCCGCCGATACGGCGCTGCATCCCCTGCTGACCGCCACCGGCGGCGCAAAAGCGGTGATGATTGCGCCGCTCATCACGGGCAAACTCACCATCGGCGCGCTGACGCTGTACGATACATCCCACCCGCAACGTTTCGATTTGCAGGACCAAATCAGCGTCACCCTGCTGGCGAATCAGGCAGCCATCGCCATTGAAAACGCCCAGCTCATCGACCGGCTGAACGCCTTCAACGAAGAGTTGGAATTGCAGGTGAACCGCCGCACGCAGGAATTACGCGCCGAAAGCAAACGGGTGGACACGCTGTACACCATCGCCCGCGAGCTGTCCTCCAGTCTGAACCTCGACCGCGTTTTGAATGAAGCCCTGAATCGCATTCATGAAACCATCCCCGTCACGCGCGGTTCCATCCTATTAATTGATGATGCCACCGGCTATTTGAGCTACCGCGCCGCCATCGGACGCCCGCGCGGGCTGCCCAAAGGGGGAAAGTTGACCCGCTACAAGCAAGGCGTCGGGCTGGCGGGGAAAGTGCTGGAAGACCACAAGCCGCTGGTCATCGCCGATTTGACCCAAAGTCCGCACTGGCTGCCCGACGGCAAACCGCTGAAACACCGCTCGGCGATGGCAGTGCCGCTGGTGGCGGGCTATGAAATGGTCGGCGTGCTGATGCTCTTCCACACCCGGCGCGACTTTTTCACCCAAGACCATCTGCGCTTTGTCACCGCCGCCGCACCCATCATCGCCACCGCCATCAACAATGCCGGGCTGTACAATCTCATTTCCGACCAAGTGAAACGGCTGGGCGAATTACTGGGGAATGTCCGCGCTGAAGCCCGCAAAACCAACGCCATCATCGACGGAACCGCCGATGGCATCCTGCTGGTGGACGCCGAACACACCATCCAGCTCATCAACCCCGTGGCGGCGCGCCTGCTGGATATTGATGCCACCGTCGCCACCGGTGAGCCGCTCAAGCGGTTTGTCGCGCCCGATACCCCCGCCACCATCGCCGAAACGCTCACCCACCGCATCTTCGACCTGCTGCGCCAGCCCCATCCGCGCCAAACCGAAGATGCCCGCACGCCCATTCGGGTGGAAATCGGCAACACGGTGATATTGCTCATCATTTCCCGCGTACACATCACCCTCAACACCCCGCCCAGCCGATTAATCGTGCTGCGCGACATCAGCCGGGAAGCGGAACTCGACCGGCTGAAAGATGAATTTGTGTCCACCGTATCGCATGAATTGCGCACCCCGATGACCTCCATCAAAGGGTACACCGACCTGCTGGCAAGCGGAAAAGTGGGCGACCTCTCGGACATCCAGCGAAAATTCGTGGGCATCATCAAAAATAATGCCGACCGATTGAGCGCGCTGGTGAACGATATTCTGGACATATCGCGCATTGATACCGGGCGGGTTTGGCTGGCGATGGATTACGTCGAACTGCCGCCCCTGATTGACCATGTGGTCTCCAGCTTAGAGCGTCAGATTGCCGATAAACAACTGGCGCTGGCGGTGGACATTCCCGCCAATATGCCCCCCGTCTTCGCCGACGCGAATCGCGTCACCCAAATTCTGGTCAATTTGGTGGGCAACGCCGTAAAATACACCCGCCCTGGCGACGGCATCACCATTGCCGTCACCGTGCATGATGACGCGGTGCAAATTGATGTCCGCGATACCGGGCTGGGCATTGCGGAAGAAGACGTGCAACAGGTTTTCAACCGCTTTTTCCGCGCCGAACGGGATGTATCATCACTGGTGGACGGCACGGGGCTGGGATTATCCATCGCCAAAATGTTTGTTGAATTAATGGGAGGAAAAATCTGGCTCAACAGTGAATTGGGCAAAGGGAGCACCTTCAGTTTCACCCTGCCCCGGCGCAATACCCAACCAACTTTATCAGACCAACCGATTGAAAATCAACCAACGACGGAAAGATTATGAGCATAACTATTCTTGTGGCAGAAGACGAATTGGACATCAGAGAATTAATCGCGTTCACCCTGCAACTCAGCGGATATACCGTTGTGCAAGCGCCCAACGGGGAAGTTGCCGTGCAAAAAGCGCAGGAACTCCATCCCGATTTAATCATGCTGGATGTGCGGATGCCGAAAATAACCGGCTTTGATGCCTGCAAGCAAATTAAGGCAGACCCCGCCACCGGCGACATTCCGGTGATATTTCTCTCTGCCAAAGGGCAGGAAACGGAAATCAAACAGGGGACGGAACTGGGCGCGGAGGCTTATATTCTAAAACCTTTTGCACCGGATGAACTGGTGGAACAGGTCAAATCTGTATTGACGAAGTATAACAAATGAGCGCAATTGTAATTAATGCCGGATTAGTCCATTACGAAGCGTTTGGCAGAGGCAAGCCGATTGTATTTCTGCACGGCTGGCTCGGTTCGTGGCGATACTGGATGCAAACCATGGAATCACTGGCGATTGAGCATCGGGTCTACGCGCTTGATTTCTGGGGCTTCGGCGATTCCGATAAATCGGAAAAACGGTTCGACATGGAGCAATACATCGCCCTGCTGGCGGGCTTCATCTCCGAATTGGGGATTGAAGACCCGGTGTTGGTGGGGCACGCGCTCGGCGCGACGGTAGCGCTGGCATACGCCAAACGTTTCTCCGATGTCACCAACAAAATTGTGGCAGTCAGTCTGCCCCTCTCCCCCGCCAGCATCAACCAACGGCTGCTGAAATTCAATCAATCTTCGCTGTTGGGAAAAGTGTTCCGCTGGAATCCCATTCCCACCCCGGAAGTGGCGACGGAGGCGCAACGCGCCGCCGAATCGGTCATCGCCCGCAGCATCGAATCGGTGCGGCAGTTGAACATGTTGCATATTTTACAATCGGTGGGATGCAGTGTGCTGCTGGTGTACGGCGAAAAAGACGACGTGGTTGACCCCTCCGCCGCCAAAACCCTCAACGGGAGTCAATCGCACATTCGCACCATCTACCTCCCCGACGCCCGCCATTTCCCCATGATTGATGCCGGCAGCAAATTCAATCGCCTGCTGATGGACTTCTCTGAAAAAGATGCTTCGCTGGAAACGTTGTCGCTCAAAGAAGAATGGCGGCGACGGGTGCGCTGAGCGTGCAACTTTTCAGGCGGTGTTGCGTATTGTATAAAAACGGGGTCTTTAGGAATTCAGGGGGTTTGTCATTGCGAGCGAAGCGAAGTTGAAAATACCCGAAGGGTGCAATCTCTATGAACGTCAGCGGAGATTACTTCGGCGCAAAAAACGCGCCTCGCAATGACATTTTACAAATCCCCATGGATCCAATTGAGCCTAAAAACGTAACGTGTAATTTGCTCTGGAGGCAACTGTGAACGAGCCAAATGAAACCCAATTTCATACAGAACCGGAATC
>JAJRSQ010000232.1 GCA_024278725.1 Chloroflexota bacterium | reverse complement strand
TTCGGCACACGGGAGGATGCCATGTGTTTCAGTCCGGCAATTTTCGCCATATCGTCCACCGGCTCCACCGCATAAATTTGCACCGCAGGATTATAATCGCGCAATCGCCGCCCTGTACCCATCAGCGTGCCGCTGGTGCCAATACCCGCCACAAAATGAGTGATAGCGCCGCCGGTCTGCTCCCAAATTTCGACGCCGGTGGTGCGGTAATGCGCCAGCCAGTTGGCGGGGTTGTCATATTGATTGGGGCGATAATAGCGGTCGGGATTTTCCGCCAGCAGCCGTTCCGCTTCCAGAATCGCGCCGTCAATGCCTTCCATTTGGTCGGTCAAAATGATTTCCGCGCCATACGCCTGCAAAATTCCCTTGCGTTCATCGCTGACACTCTCCGGCATCACCAGCGTCACCGAATACCCTTTCGACACGCCAATCATCGCCAATCCGATGCCGGTGTTGCCCGATGTGGCTTCCAAAATCGTCTTTCCGGGGGTGAGCAAGCCCTTCGCTTCCGCATCTTCAATCATGGACAGCGCCGGGCGGTCTTTCACCGAACCGCCGGGATTGAACCACTCCGCTTTGGCGAAAATCACCACGTTGGGTGAAACGCCCTCACCGGCGGGAATGCGATGCAACGGCAGCAACGGCGTATTGCCGATGTTATCCAGCAGTTGTTTCGGACGCGGCGCGACCGTCACCACTCCGGATAATGTACTTTTTTGAGGTTGTACCATAACCGTCATCTCTCACTCCTTTAAAGGGCGGGTTCGGGAACGTTGCCATTGGGATGCGGGATGCCGCAAAATTCTTGATAGTCAATCAGTTGGGTGACGGTGGGATGCTCGCCGCACACAGGGCAATCGGGATTTTTATGGATGCGGAATTCGCGGAATTCCGCTTCCAGCGCGTCGTACTGCAACACTCTGCCCGTCAACGGCGTGCCGATGCCCACAATCAATTTAATGGCTTCCACCGCCTGCAAACTGCCGATGATGCCCGGCAGAACGCCGAGCACGCCCCCTTCGGCGCAACTGGGCACATCGCCCGGTGGCGGCGGGTCGGGGTATTGGCAGCGATAGCACGGACTGCCGGCGGCGGTATCATACACCGTCACACTGCCGTCGAAACGGAAGATGCTGGCATCAACCAACGGTTTTCCGAGCAGCACACAGGCATCATTCACCAAATAACGGGTGGGGAAATTATCCGAACCGTTCAACACAATATCGTACTGTTCGATGAGGTCGAAGGCGTTTTCGCTGGTGATTTGGGTTTGATGCCCCACCACGCGCACATCCGGGTTCAGACGGGCGATAGTGTCGGCGGCGGATTGCACTTTCGGTTTGCCCACCGCATCCAGCCGGTGAATGATTTGCCGCTGAAGGTTGCTGGTGTCCACCACGTCAAAATCCACCAGCCCGATGGTTCCCACGCCGGCTGCCGCCAGATAGATGGCGGCGGGACTGCCCAGCCCGCCCGCGCCGATGAGCAGAACTTTCGCGTCGAGCAATTTCAACTGCCCCGCTTCGCCCACTTCCGGCATGATGGTGTGTCGCGCGTACCTGCTGCGCTGTTCGGCGGTCAGTGAACGGGGCACGCTGAATGGGTAGCCGGCGTTTTTCCAGCCGTTGAAGCCACCCGCCACTGAGGCGACGTTGGTGTAGCCCATATCCTGCAAACTTTTGGCGGCGAAAATACTGCGCACACCGCCCGCGCACATCAACGCGATGGGGGTGTCGCGTTCCATCACAATATTTTCGATGCCAAATTCCAGATTTCCGCGCGGCAGAAAGAACGCTTCATCAAGGCTGCCCTGCTCCCATTCGTCCAATTCCCGGATGTCAATCAGCACCAAATCCTCAACGCGCGTCAGCGCATCTTTCAATTGATGCACCGAAATTTCGTTGATTTCTTTTTTGGCTTCGGCTAACAGCCGTTGCACGCTCACGTATGTCATCTTGCCCCCTCATTTCCCGCCAGCCATCGCCGGGACGATGGAGATTTCATCGGTTTCGGCGACGGGGCTGTCTGCCCCCTGAAGCGAGCGTATTTCGTTTTCATTCACAAAAATGTTGATAAAGCGTTTAATTTCACCGGCGTCGTCCTGCAATCGCGATTGCATGCCGGGATATGTTTGAACTAAATTTTGCACCACCTCCCCAACGGTTGCACCGGGAACGGTTATTTTTGCTTGCCCGCCGGTGTATTTCCGCAACGGGCTGGGAATTCGAACAGTTGCCATAAAAATTTCTCCTTCATTAATTTTTTTCAATAAAAAAGCCCATCCAATGGATGAGCCAAATATTACAAATGATGCAATTGGTGCGGGTTATGGCTCATCCGGTTGTACGCAAATTCAGCGACCACCATATTTACAAGCCTCACCCGTGAGGATGTAATTATGGCGCTCGCCGGCAACAGATACAACACATATGCAAAGCCATATTTTTCACCATTCGTCCACCACCAATTAATAGTTTCAACTATCTTACCCCGTTTTGCGGATAAGTCAAGTGTCCTTTAGAAAAATCCCAACTGGGTGGGGTCTTCCATTAATTCCGGGTTCCATTGTTCCGGCAACACCTCAACCTTCACCTCTTTTCCACCAACCGTTTGCTCGGCGATTTCTTTCACCTGCTGCACGAGCCACGGTCCGTAGGGGCAAAAGGGGGTGGTCAAAATCATCTGCACCAGAACGGGTTCCACGTCCAAATCAATATGTTTGATGAGCCCCAGCGCGACCACATCCAAATGCAGTTCGGGGTCCATCACTGCCCGCAGGGCGTCTCTTACGTCTTCCGAGGTTACTACCGTACTTCCGGTCATATATGTCTCCTTTTTTTACCGATGTTTGCGTTTACCAATCTTCATCATCATCGGTTAAATCGTCCAATGAATCCAACCCGTAGATGCCCGCTTTCAGCACTTTTAACGACAAAAGCGCACATTTCATCCGTACGGGTCCGATGGGGATACCCAAAAACTCCAGAATATCATCTTTGCTGATTTTCTTGGCTTCGTCCAGTGACATGCCCTGCAATTGTTCCAACAGCATCGAGGCGCTGGCTTGGCTGATGGCACATCCATGCCCGGAAAATGCGGCATGTTCGATGATACCTTCATCATTGACCTGAAGGTCAATTTGAATTTCATCGCCGCACACGGGATTGTGTTCTTTATGGCGATGGGTATGCGGCTCCAGTACACCTTTGAAGCGAGGTTTGCGATAATGGTCTAGAATGTTTTCTCGGTATAAATCGTCCATTTGTTTCCCAACGTGTCAGATTGCAAAAACTTTCCGGGCGGCATTCAGCGAAACAACCAACTGATCCACCTCTTCCGGTTTATTGTAAATATAGAAGCTGGCGCGCGCGCTGGCGGAAATGTTCAGCTTGTCATGCAGCGGTTGCGCGCAATGATGCCCCGCGCGAATGGCGACGTTATCCGCGTTGAGCATACTCGCCAAATCATGCGGGTGAATGTCGCCGAAGGTGAAGGCGATGGCGCCGCCCCGTTGCGCCGGGTCTAAGGGTCCCAAAATATTCACCCCTTCCACCCGGCTGAGCCGGTCGAGGGCGTAGGTGGTCAGCTCAATTTCATGCCGGCGAATCGCCGCCATCCCCAAATTGTTCAGGTAATCCACCGCCGCGCCCATACCGATGGCTTGCGCGATGGCGGGCGTGCCGGCTTCGAACTTCCACGGCAATTGATTCCATTCCGAATAATCGTAATGGACTTCTTTTATCATGTCGCCGCCGGTCAAAAAGGGCGGCATTTCATTCAACAGCGATTTCCGTCCCCACAGTGCGCCGATGCCGCTGGGCGCGAGCATTTTGTGTCCGGAAAATGCCATAAAATCACAATCGAGCGCCTGCACATCGGTGGGCAGATGCGGCACCGATTGCGCTCCATCCGCCACCACCACCGCGCCGACTTCGTGCGCCAGCGCAATCATTTCTTTGGCGGGGGTGATTGTTCCCAGCACATTGCTCATCAGGGTGAATGCCACCAGTTTGACCGATGGATTCAGCAGACGCTTGTAGGCTTCCATGTCCACCAAGCCCCCGACCGTGGTGGGGAAGATGGTCAGGGTTGCACCGGTTTTGCGGGCAACTTGCTGCCACGGTACCAGATTGGCGTGGTGTTCCATGTCCGACACCAAAATGGTATCGCCCGCGCGGAGGTTTTCCAGCCCCCAACTGTACGCCACCAGATTCAGGGCTTCGGTAGCGTTACGGGTGAAAATCAGCTCGCGCCAGCTTGCCGCATTGATGAACCGGGCAATCTTTTTGCGCGCTTTTTCGTATTCGTCAGACGATTTTTCACTCAAATCGTAGATGCCGCGATGCACGTTGGCGTAATATTCGCGGTAACAGGCATCAACGGCGTCGAGAACCGCCAGCGGCTTCTGCGAACTTGCGGCACTATCCAGATATACCAGCGGCTTGCCATTGGTCTGTTGGTTGAGCAATGGGAAATCGCGGCGAATGGCATCAACATCAAACATAGTTCCCTCTTTCCGGCGGTTATCTTACCTCAAGTGCCGGTTTGATACAAACACTTTCCCCCCTCGCGCCATTTGGCAATCGCAATGGGAGGGGTAAATTATAGCCGCGCCGTCATCTTTTGGGTGACGGCATCCATCAGCCGGTCACGGACACGTTCATTCCCCATTCGGGTGAACACGGTCTCAAAAAACCCTTCCACAATCATTTGGATGGCGGTATTGCGGGGAATACCCCGACTTTGGAGGTAGAAAACGTATTCCTCTTCCACCTGACTGATGGTAGCGGCATGGCTGGCGCGGACATCGTTGGCGTCAATTTCCAGCGCGGGGATGGAATCGGCGCGAGCGGTATCATTCAACAGCAGGTTTTGATTCTTCAGGTACGAATTGGTGAGCTGTCCGGTCGGGTCAATTTTTATCATCCCGATGAAGATGGCGCGGGCAGCATCCTTCAGCGCACCGTGGAGCAGTAAATCGCCGCCGGTGGCATAGCCGATGTGACGCATCATCGTGTCGAGGTCAACATGCTGGTCGGCATCCAGAAAATACACGCCGTTGCACTGCATATTCGAGCCGTCGCCAATCAGTTGGGTGTCGATGAAGGTTTTGGTCAACCGGCTGCCGAGTTCGCCCAAATCCCAATACACATTGCTGTCATCGTATGCCAGCGCGCGTTTGGTGTTGAAATTGTAAACCTGATGCCCCCACTGCTGCACATCGACATAACGCACCGAGGCGTTTTCGCGGGCGATGATTTCCACCACCCCCACCGCCAAACCGGGCGCGGCATCATCCAGCGATGCCGCTTCTTCGATGTAATTCACCTGCGCGCTTTCCTCGGCGATGATGAGGGTGCGGTGGATGGCGCTCGCCCCTGCCCCGTCAAGGGCGATGGCGGTTTGGAAGGGCTGCTCAATGGCAACATTTTTGGGGACGTACAGGAAAACGCCGTTCTGCCACAGGGCGGCATTCAACGCGGCGAATTTGCTGTCGGAGGGCGGGACGGCTTTCGCCATCAAATGTTCCGCCACCAACGCCGAATGCTCGCGCACGGCGGTGTGCAGGTCGGTGAAAATGACCCCTTTTTCCGCCAGCGCCGGGTCAACATCGGCGAAAATCAATTGCCCGTTCACCAGCACGAGTCGTCCGGCGGCATCTTTATCGGCGTCCAGCAATTGTTGCAGGACGACGGGCAGGTCGCTCAACGCGGACACCGGCGTCACCGAGGAGGCAACATCCGGCGAGAATTGCGCCCAACTGACCCGTTTCAGGCTGGTGCGTCGCCAGGGTTCGTCTTTGGTGGTGGGCATGGGCGTATCTTCGAAGATGCTCCATGCGGCGGCGCGTTTTTCCGCCAGCCATTGCGGGTCGTCCTGCGCGGCGGCAAAGGTATCAAAAATCTCTTTCGAGAAGATGGTGGTATCTTTTGTTTTTTCAAGTGTGGTCATCGTGTTATCCTACTGAGCCTTCCATTTCGAGTTCAATCAGGCGGTTCATCTCCAGCGCGTATTCCATCGGCAATTCTTTGACGATGGGTTCAATAAACCCGCTGACAATCATCCCGGCGGCTTGCGCCTCGCTGATGCCCCGGCTCATCAGGTAGAAAAGCTGCTCTTCCGATACTTTGGTGACGCTCGCTTCATGCCCGATGCTGACATTGTTGTTTTCAATTTCCATGTACGGGAAGGTATCGGAAGCGGATTGCTCATCGAGGATGAGCGCGTCGCACACCACGGTACTCTTGCTGTTCTCCGCGCCCTTCGTCACCTTCAGCAGCCCGCGGTAACTGGCGCGTCCCCCCGCTTTGCTGATGGATTTGCTGGTGATGACCGAGCTGGTGTTCGGCGCCATGTGAATAATTTTCGCGCCGGCATCCTGATGCTGCCCCTTGCCCGCAAAGGCGATGGAAAGGACTTCGCCGTGCGCACCGGGTTCCATCAGCCACACTGCCGGATATTTCATGGTCAGTTTCGAGCCGAGATTGCCGTCCACCCATTCCATGGTGGCATCCTGATACGCCATCGCCCGTTTGGTGACCATGTTGAACACATTGGTTGACCAGTTTTGGATGGTGGAATAGCGGCAGCGCGCGCCTTTTTTCACCACAATTTCCACCACCGCCGAATGTAAACTGTCGGTGGAATAGGTGGGGGCGGTACAGCCTTCCACGTAATGCACGTATGCCCCTTCGTCCACAATAATCAGGGTGCGCTCAAACTGCCCCATGTTCTGGGCATTGATGCGGAAATATGCCTGCAACGGCAAATCGATATGGACACCTTTCGGCACGTAAATGAAACTCCCGCCCGACCAAACGGCGGTGTTCAACGCGGCAAATTTGTTGTCGGAAAGGGGAATCACCGAGCCGAAATATTCCCGGAAGATTTCTTCATGGTCACGCAACGCAGCATCGGTGTCTAAAAAGAGGACGCCTTTGGCTTCCAAATCTTTTTTGATGTTGTGGTAGATGACTTCGCTTTCATACTGTGCGCCGACTCCCGCCAAAAACTTCTGTTCCGCTTCGGGGATGCCCAGCCGGTCGAATGTATTTTTGATGTCGTCCGGCACATCATCCCATGAGCGGGCTTGCCCCTCGGTGGGTTTGATGTAATAGTAGATGTCATCAAAATTAATTTCTTTCATCTTGGGACTGCCCCAATTGGGCATCGGACGTTCCAAAAAATGCCGGTACGCCTTCAAGCGCATTTCCAGCATCCATGCCGGTTCATCCTTCATCGCGGAAATTTGCCGAACGGTTTCCTCCGTCAGCCCTTTTTCCGCCTTGAAAATATAATCTTCCGGGCTGTTAAATCCGTATTTATAATCACCAATATTTACATCAGCCGATTGTGTCATGCGATCCCTTCCTTATGCGTATTCCTTGATAATTTCGTCGTACCCTTCAGCTTCCAGTCGTTCTGCCAATTCCTGCCCGCCGGAAAGGATGATGCGTCCATTGACCAAAATGTGGACATAATCGGGACGGATGTAATTGAGAATGCGATTATAGTGGGTGATGACCACCACGCCCATATTGTTGCCTTCTTTGACAACATTCACGCCTTCGGAGACGATGCGCAGCGCGTCAATGTCCAGCCCGGAGTCGGTTTCATCCATGATGGCGAATTTGGGCTGCAAAAGCGCCATCTGCAAAATTTCGGCGCGTTTCTTTTCGCCGCCGGAGAAACCGTCGTTGAGGTAGCGCCGGGCAAACGAGCGATCCATCTTCAGCATTTCCAT
>JAJRSQ010000231.1 GCA_024278725.1 Chloroflexota bacterium | reverse complement strand
CAGGGGCGATTTGCGAGCCGCTCTTACGCATTTTCTTCCGGTTTTAACGAAAATCGGTGGCGTTGTAGGGGCACGCTGCAGCGTGCCCCTACATTTCCTGCGCAAAGTATTGTTTGTCAAGCGACTTTGCAACAGCCCTGTGAATGTTAATAAATCTTTACACGCCCTTAAACATTCCTTAACCGAAGGTTAACGCCCTCTTTACGGTGGCGCGGTACACTGTATCCGATAAAGAGAAAACGACTAACCCTATCGGAGGAAAGCAGTGACACTGCACGTATCACATATACAGCACCGATACAGCGAATTATCGGTGAGCAAGCCCGTATTGAACATTGACGCATTTGATGCGCAACAGGGCGAACAGATTTTAATTGTCGGCGCGAGCGCCAGTGGAAAATCGACCTTTCTGGACATTTTGGCAGGCGTTCAACCCCCGCAAAGCGGACAGGTATTTCTGAAGGAACACGGGCTGTATTCGATGCCCGCCGCCCACCGCAACGCACTGGTGGCGCAATGCGTCGGATATTTGCCGCAAATTATCGGCTTTGTCCCGGAACTGACCGTTCTGGAAAACGTGGAAATCAATCTATTGCAGGCGGGGAAATTCCCCACCAACCTTTCCCGCGCACGGGCGAAGGCAGTGCTGGGGCAACTCGGTATCTTTGAGCTGGCAGATGTCCATCCCCGCGCCCTGACCCCCGCCGAAGCCGTCCGCGCCGGGATAGCCCGCGCCATCGCCCCGATGCCCCGGCTCATTTTGGCAGATGAACCCACCGCCAATTTAAACGCAGCCGACAGCCGGTTCGCGCTCAATTTTCTGCGCGAAATCAGCCACAGCTACAACGCCACGCTCATTGTGACCACCCGTAATCCGACGCTCGCCAGCAAGTTTGAAAGCATCTACTATTTGTACCGGGGATTTCTGGAGCCGCTTTCGCACCTTAGAACGCGCTTGCTCGCCCCGGCACACACACGGCATCAATCCGCATACCAAACGGTATAGCGGTTTTTTGCGTTTCTCCTCTCTCCCTCATTGGGTGAAGACGGTGGTCAAAAGCCACCGTCTTTTTTTTATCAAGGTATGTTAAGTGTTTTTAACGGAAAGTTAACAGAGGTTTAACACGCGCTTAAAGCACCCTTTACAATGCGCAAGTATCATACTCTCGGTTTTTGAATACAAAACATACCCAAAATTGGAGGAATAATTTTCAATGACCGTTAAAAAATCCGTATTTCTTTTGATAAGCTTGCTGATAGCCGCCACACTGACCGTTGCCTGTGGCTCAACCAAAACCACACCCGCCGCCGCGAAGCCCACCGCTGCCCCCGCAACACCCGTTGTTGAGCAACCCACCACTGCACCCGCCGCCCCCGCCGAGATCACTTCCGGCTTGCCCGAAGTTGACCCCCTCAGCGTCACCGGCGACATCATCACCGCCGGAAGCTCCACCGTGTTCCCCCTTTCCGAGCGGATGGCGGAACGTTTTCAGGATGAAGGTTACGCCGGAAACATCACCATCGATTCCATCGGCTCCGGCGCCGGTTTTGAACGCTTCTGCGTCGCCGGGGAAACCGACATTTCCAACGCTTCCCGCGCCATCAAAGATTCCGAAATCGCCTCGTGCAAAGCCATCGGGCGCACACCCATTCAGTTCCGCGTCGGTACCGATGCCCTCGCCGTGGTGGTCAGCACCAAAAACGATTTCCTGACCGGCGTCACCCTCGAACAACTGGCGCAAATCTTCTCCACCGCCGAAAAATGGTCGGATGTTGACCCTTCTTTCCCCAACGAACCCATCCAGCGTTTCATCCCCGGCACAGACTCCGGCACGTTTGATTATTTTGTGGAAGAAGTCTTCTCCAAAGATGAAAAGCCCATCCTCTCCGCCTCCAACACCCAACTCTCGGAAGATGACAACGTGCTGGTGCAGGGCGTTCAAGGCTCACCCTATGCCATCGGCTTCTTCGGTTATGCCTACTTCAACGAAAACAAAGACACCCTCAATGCCATCTCCATCGAAGGGGTGGAACCGAACAATCAATCCGCCGAAGACGGCTCGTACCCGCTGGCGCGCCCGCTCTTCATCTATTCCGATGCCGGTATCATCCAACAAAAACCGCAGGTCGGCAGTTTCATCAACTTCTATCTCACCTATGTCAACGATGAAATTCTGGATGTGGGATACTTCCCCGCTTCCGCTGACGCGCTTGACGCGGCAAAAGCCGGTTTGCTGAAAGCGCTGAATCAATAGCAGCATCAATTTGCATCCGCTTGCAATTGGAGATTGGAGATTGGGGGACGCGCCCCTCAATCCTCCGGTCTCTCATCGCTTGTAAAAAACCAACCCGTTCCGGACGGAGAACAACCAATGCACAACACAGAGATTTTATCGTCAAAAGATATTGTCAGCATCCCCCAAACGCCCCACCCGTCGTTGCGACATCGCCCTCGATGGGGAGAAACCATCATTCAAATGTTTCTGTTCCTCTCGGCGGCAATTTCGATTTTGGTGACCATCGGCATTGTGTACGAGTTGGGAACCGAAACGTGGAACTTCTTCGGGCGCACCAACTGGGAAGATACCAACCGGCAGGTGGCAACGCCCATCGCAGCGACGGACACCACCATTGCCACCACCGCCGGCGGCAGCAGCATCGCCGTCGGGCGCATCATCCGCGTGGGCGATGAACAGATGATGGTCACCGCCGTCGGGGAAAATTCGCTCACCGTGATGCGCGGACAAAACGGCACAACGGCGGTCAGTCACCAAGCCAAGCTCGATGTTTTCACCGGCAAACGGGTCACCCTGCGCGAATTTTTCACCAACATCAAATGGGAACCGCAAATCGGGAATTTCGGGGTCTTGCCGCTGTTGAACGCCACGCTGATGACCAGCGCCATTGCGATGCTGGTGGCGCTGCCGTTGGGGCTGGCGGTGGCAATCTACCTCAGCGAATACGCGGGGCAACAGGCGCGAAACGTGCTGAAACCGATGCTGGAAGTGCTGGCGGGCATCCCCACGGTGGTGTACGGGTATTTCGCGCTGACATTCATGACCCCCCTGCTGCGCTCGCTTTTCGGCGTGGAGACCGTGCAAATTTACAACACCGCATCGGCGGGCATCGTCATCGGCATTCTCATCATTCCGCTGGTCAGCTCAATGAGCGAAGACGCGCTGAGCGCCGTGCCCCGCTCCCTGCGGGAAGCGGCATACGCGCTGGGCGCAACCAAGCTCGAAACCGCGATGCGGGTGGTGCTGCCCGCCGCCACGTCGGGGGTTGCGGCGGCGTTCATCGTGGCAATCTCCCGCGCCATCGGCGAAACGATGATTGTCGCCATTGCCGCCGGGGCGGGTCCGAACTTCACCTTCAACCCGTTCAACGCCGCCGAAACGATGACCGGGCACATCGTGCGCATCAGCGGCGGTGATTTGAGCTACGATTCCATTGATTACAACAGTATTTTTGCCATCGGATTGGCATTGTTCGCCATCACCCTCACGCTGAACATCATCAGCCGCCGCGTGGTGACACATTTTCGGGAGGAATATGAATGAGCCGGAAAACCTTCTACCCTGAGGGGCAAACGCTGCAACAGTTTATTTCCCGCCGCCATCGGGTGGGGATAGTGTGGCGGGTGCTGTTCCAAGCCGCCACCGTCATCGCTATTTTGGCGCTGATTGCGCTGCTGTACAACATCGTCATCGGCGCGTTTGGCTATGTTGCCATCCAAAACACCGTTGAACCGGATACGCTGGCGCTCAATGGCGTCCCCCTTGAGGCGCAAACCAAAGAACAACTGACCGCCGCGCTGGCGGAAAATGTCTCAAAAGGGTTGATGCGCCGGTTTGAAAACGACCAACCTTTTGCGGAACGGAGTCGGGACAATGTGTACGAATTGGTCGTCGAGCGGGTAGTGAAACCGCGCATCATCAGAAGCTGGTCGCTCACCGAATCCCTTTTTGAGCGCGAAAAAATCGCCGCGTTTATGGCGGAAGAACCGACGGCGCATCTGGAATTTCGGCGCTGGATTAATTGGCGTTTCCTGACCACTGAACAATCAAGCAAGCCGGAATTCGCGGGGGTGCGCACCGCGCTGTTCGGCTCGCTGTGGGTCATTGCCATCACCCTGCTGGTGGCGATGCCACTGGGGGTGGGGGCGGCAATCTACATGGAAGAATACGCCGCAACCATCGCCAACCCGTGGTGGCAGCGCGCCAACAGCATCATTCAAACGAATATCAACAATCTGGCAGGCGTGCCATCCATCATTTACGGTATTTTGGGGCTGGCAATTTTTGTCCGCGCGCTGGAAGCCTTCACCAGCGGCACTATGTTCGGCGCGGTTGCCGACCCCACCACCGCCAACGGGCGCACCATCGTCTCGGCGGGGCTGACGCTGGCGCTGCTCATTCTGCCCATCATCATCATCAACGCGCAGGAAGCCATCCGCGCCGTGCCGAATTCGCTGCGGCAGGCGAGCATGGGGCTGGGCGCAACCCGCTGGCAGACCATCCGGCATCACGTGCTGCCCGCCGCCATTCCGGGCATTCTGACGGGCAATATCCTCGCCATCTCCCGCGCGCTCGGCGAAACCGCGCCGCTGGTGGTGGTCGGCGCATCCACCTTCATCACCGTTGACCCCAACAGCCCGTTTTCAAAATTCACCACCCTGCCCATCCAAATTTACCAGTGGACAGCTCGCCCGCAAGACGAATTCCGCAACATCGCCGCCGCCGCCATCCTCGTTTTATTGCTGCTACTGCTGACCCTCAACGCTTCGGCGGTACTGTTGCGCAACCGATACAGCAGGAGATTATCATGAATACCAATGAGACAAACGGCAATTATGCCATCGAAATGGAAAACGTCAATTGCTTTTACGGCGATTTCCAAGCCGTGAAGAACGTCAATCT
>JAJRSQ010000014.1 GCA_024278725.1 Chloroflexota bacterium | reverse complement strand
GCACGCTGCAGCGTGCCCCTACAACGCCACCGATTTTCGTTAAAACCGGAAGAAAATGCGTAAGAGCGGCTCGCAAATCGCCCCTGCGGCGTGAAATCATGAAAACCGGCAACCTTAAAATTTACTTTGCAACAGCCGTGAGCTTCATGCAAACTTTACTGACACCGACGGCAATTGTGTGCGATACTGATAGTGCTATCAATATTTTTCGGGGTGGCTTCGTACGGCAACCGTAGGGACATGAGTTGGATTCAGGCAAGCGTCATCATTCAAAAGAGGATACACTGACTCTGCTTTTTATGCGGTATTAATTCTTTTTTCGGGCAGATGTACCGCCATCTGCCGAACAATTGAATAATTTTTCGCCCGAATTTATTTTAGGAGATTTATTATGAACTTATTATTTTTCTTCCCCAATGGGCGGATGACAGGCAGGCGAACCCTGTTTTGGCTCGTAGTGGGCATGGCGCTGGTTGCTGTGTCGTTGGTGTTTGCCCTGCGTGTCTCCGCCGATGCCCCCGTGCATCAGCCGCAATCTATCACCGCCGTTTCGCCCTCCCTCCCCACCGACCGCCCGCGTCCGCGCATGGTCGGCAATACCATCGTCACCGGCGATACCGCCGTGCGTCTGCGCGGCGAAAATCCCCGCCGCGATGACCGCGCTTCCCGCAACGACCCCGCTTTCTGGGCAAACCTGCGCGACAATTACCATATGAATGTGGTGCGCATTTTGGTGTATCGTCCACCGCAAAATTACCCCGGCGGGTGCGGAACCAACTGTAATTTGCCCACCGCCACGCAGGTCATCCCCGATTTGGATGAATGGGTTGACCGCGCCTCGGAGAATGGCTTTTATGTCATCATTGATTATCACCCTGTGGGTGGACGGGATGAAACCGATGCCACCGACTGGTGGCGCGTCATTGCCCCGCGCTATAAAAATCGCACCCATGTGATTTATGAAGTGACCAATGAACCCGGCGGGGCAGGGGTGGGACTGGCTGGATATGAGGAGCGCATGCGCCAGCGCATCCGCGCCGATGCCCCCGATACGCCCCTGATTCTGTGGAGCGTGGAAAATGCCCGCGACGACAATGTGAATGCGATTTTGCAGAACAATCCGCAAATCAATGCCAATTGGAACAACGCCATTGTCGGATTGCATATGTATTGGGATTACAATTACACGTCCGTGCAGGGGCTGAAAAACGCCTACCCGCTTATGAACACGGAAATCGGCGGGTGGAATGAAAACGATTATATGAAAGTGACCAACGATGCCGAAAGTTTGGGCATCAGTTGGATATGGCTCGATGGCGCGACCGAAGGGCGCGTGCCGCCGTCGAGCGTCTATTGGGCTGCCGACCCCTATTTCAGCGGCAGTACACCGCCACCGGCGGGCACACCGACCCCCACACCGACCGCGCCAACCCCGACGCCATCCCCAACACCCGCGCCGACCGGCACCCCTGCACCCACCCCGACGCCCGGCGGCTCGACGACCATCCAACTGCCCGGACGCATTGAAGCGGAAGATTATCGCGCGGGCGGGGAAGGGGTGGGGTATCATGACACCACCGCCGGCAACACCGGCAACATGTATCGCAGTGATGATGTGGACATTCAATCCACCAACGATGCTTCCGGCGCATATAATGTCGGTTGGACAGCCGCCGGAGAATGGCTGGCATATGATGTCACCGTTTCCAAAACCGATTATTATGACCTCATCGCGCGGGTGGCATCGGGCGCGAGCGGCACCAAAACCATCCGCATCGAATTGGACGGCACGGACATCACCGGCGCGATGAACACCACGCGCGGCGACGGCTGGCAAACGTGGGGTAATCTCACCGCCAACAACATCCGGCTCACGGCGGGGGCGCACACCCTCAAAATTGTGTTCGATACCCCCAGCTTGAATCTGAACTACCTGAATGTCGTTTCGTCGTTGAGTGTGCCCACCAATTACGCCTACAGTGTATTTTTGCCGGTAATTTTGCGGTAAAAAAAGACCGAACAGGGGTGGAATGCCCGGCGTTCCACCCCTGCGCCGAAATGCCTACGCCCCCGCCGGAAAATCCGCCCGATGGCTTTTGACAAAAAAAATACACCGTGCTACCATTCTCAGTGCTTTTTACTTGAATATTCTGGACACTCATCCAGAGGGGTGGAGAGACAGGCTCGTTGAAACCCCGGCAACCCGGTTGAAAAACCTTCGGTGCCAATTCCTGCAAGGCGTGCGCTTTGAGAGATGAGCATTCACTCTGCCGCGTTGCGGCTTTTTTTATGTGAGGAAATATGACAATTGCAGTCACCGGCTCCATGGCATTCGATTACATTATGTCGTTCAACGGTAGTTTCACTGATTATATCATGCCCGACCAACTGGAACGGCTCTCCATCAGTGTGCTGGTTGATTCTTTGCGCCGCGAGCGTGGCGGAACCGCCGGAAACATCGCCTACAATTTGGCGCTGTTGAAACAAACGCCGCTGTTGATGGCGAGCGTCGGCAAAGATGCCGCCGACTACATCGCCGATTTGGCGACCCATGGCGTGGACACGTCCGCCGTGCTGCACGTCTCCGATGTGCTCACCGCCTCGTTTTTCGTTTCCACCGATACCGGCAACCGTCAAATCGCCAACTTCTTCATCGGTGCGATGGCGCATTCCGGCAGAGTCCAATTTGCCGCGCAGGATTATCGCGCCATCAAACTGGCGACCATTTCCCCCAACGCCCCTCAGGCAATGGCAGATTATGTGACCGAATGTAAATCGCTCGGCATTCCATATATGTACGACCCCAGCCAGCAAATTCCCCTCTTTTCAAAAGAACAGTTGATGGACGGCATTGACGGGGCGCACATTCTGATTGTGAACGATTACGAATTTGAACTCATCAAACAGCGCACCGAGTTGACCCTTGACCGGATGCGCCAAATGGCAGAAGTCATCATCATCACCAAAGGGGAACATGGGTCACCAATTTATACCGCCGAAAGGCAGATTGACATTCCCGCCATTGCGCTGGAAGAAGTTGCCGACCCCACCGGCGCGGGCGACGCCTACCGTGCGGGGCTGATGGCGGGGCTGGTGAACGGGCTGGCATGGGCAGACGCCGGGCGGCTCGGCACGCTGACCGCCACTTACGCCATTGAGGCGCACGGCACGCAGACGCACCACTATTCGGTGGATGAGTTTGCCGCGCGATATGCGGAAAACTTCGACCCCACACCCGATGTGCTGGCATTTTTTGAGGCGTTGAACGAAAAATGATGTCTGCGCTTCAATCGTTGCGCATGGGCACGTTGAAAAATAGATAGCAGGTTACTCACTATTTTGTTGGAAGTTTCATTTAAAAGTTAGGAGACAAAATGACCGTAAAAGAATTTGATGTAAAAGACCTCAGCTTGGCTGAAAAAGGACGCTGGCGAATTGAATGGGCATACAAAGAAATGCCCGTCATCCGCTCGCTGATGGAACGGTTTGCGAAAGAACGTCCGTTGGACGGTTTGAAGATTAGCGCATGTTTGCACGTCACCACCGAAACCGCCAACTTGGCGCGGGTGTTGCAGGTGGCGGGCGCGGATGTGGTGCTGACTGCCAGCAATCCGCTCAGCACGCAGGATGATGTCGCGGCGGCGCTGGTGTCGGCGTTTGAAATTCCCGTGTACGCCATCAAAGGCGAAAGCAACGAAGTGTATTACCAGCACCTCAACGCCGCGCTGGATCATCATCCCCAAATTACGATGGATGACGGTGCGGATTTGGTGAGCATTCTCCATTCCGAGCGCCCCGACCAAGTGCCGGAAATCATCGGCGGGACGGAAGAGACCACCACCGGCGTGATTCGGCTGCGGGCAATGGCGGCGGACGGTGAATTGCGCTTCCCGGTGATTGCCGTCAACGATGCGATGACCAAACATCTGTTTGATAACCGCTACGGCACGGGACAATCCACCCTCGACGGCATCATTCGCGCCACCAACATTCTGCTGGCGGGCAAAACTTTCACCGTCGCCGGGTACGGCTGGTGCAGTCGCGGTATTGCCATGCGAGCCAACGGGCTGGGCGCAAATGTCATCGTCACCGAAGTAGACCCGCTGAAGGCACTGGAAGCGATGATGGACGGTTTCCGCGTCATGCCGATGCTGGAAGCTGCGCCGATTTCGGACTTCATCGTCTCCGCCACCGGCGACAAACACGTCATTGATAAACATCACTTTGAAGTGATGAAAGACGGTTGTGTCGTTGCCAACTCCGGGCATTTCAATGTGGAAATCAACATCCCTTCCTTGGAAGAAATGGCAGTGGAAAAACGTCACCCGCGCGAATTTGTGGACGAATATTTCCTGCCCGACGGGCGCAGCATCCGCCTGCTGGGCGAGGGTCGGTTGGTGAACCTTGCCGCCGCTGAAGGGCATCCCGCCACGGTGATGGACATGAGTTTCGCCAATCAGGCGCTCAGCGCCGTGTACATGAAAGAAAATGCCGGTAAACTGGAGAAGAAAGTTTATGCCGTGCCGCAGGACATTGACCAAGAAATTGCCCGCTTCAAACTGGAAGCGATGGGGGTGAAGATTGATACCCTCACCGAGGAACAGATTGCCTACCTCAATAGTTGGCAAGAAGGAACGTAAATCAATTAACAATTATCAATGAGCAATGTTCACTTGCTCAAAAACGGATATTTGTTAATTGTTCAGTGTTAATTATAAATTGGAGAAAATTATGAGTACGACATTTATGACCTCGCCGAAACTGTTTTTCACCAGCGAATCAGTGACCGAGGGACACCCCGATAAAATGTGCGACCAAATCAGCGATGCGATTTTGGACGCAATTCTGGAGCAAGACCCGATGGCGCGGGTGGCGTGCGAAACGGCAACCACCACCGGCTTGGTTGCCGTGATGGGCGAAATTACCACCAGCGCATATGTGGATATTCCCAAAATTGTGCGTGACACCGTTGAAGAAATCGGCTACACGCGCGCCAAATACGGTTTCGATGCCGAAACCTGTGGCGTGATGGTGAGCATCAAAGAACAATCCGCCGACATCGCGTTGGGGGTGAACAAAGCGCTGGAAGCAAAACAGGGCGAAATTGACGATGACCTGGACACCGGCGCGGGCGACCAGGGGATGATGATTGGGTTTGCCTGCAATGAAACCGAAGAGCTGATGCCGCTCACCGCGTCGCTGGCGCACAAACTGTGCTACCGGCTGTCGCAAGTGCGCAAAACCGGCTTGCTCCCGTATCTCCGCCCCGATGGCAAAAGTCAGGTGACGGTGGAATACGCCTTCGGCAAGCCCAAACGGGTGGACGCGGTAGTGATTTCCACCCAGCACAGCCCCGACGTGAAACAGGAAGACATCCGCAGCGACATCATCGAACACGTCATCAACGAAGTGGTGCCGGTTGGATTGGTGGACGACGATACGAAAATCTTTGTCAACCCCACCGGACGCTTTGTGACCGGCGGTCCTCTGGGCGATGCCGGACTGACCGGGCGCAAAATCATCGTTGATACCTACGGCGGTGTGGCTCGGCACGGTGGTGGCGCGTTCTCCGGGAAGGATGCCACCAAAGTAGACCGCTCGGCGGCGTATATGACCCGCTACATTGCCAAAAACATCGTGGCGGCGGGCTTGGCTGACCGCGTGGAATTGCAGGTGAGCTACGCCATCGGTGTGGCGCATCCCGTCTCGCTGGCGGTGGAAACCTTCGGCACGGGGCAAATCAGCGACGAAAAAATTGTTGAGCTGGTTGAAAAACACTTTGACCTTCGCCCCGCCGCCATCATCCGGCAGTTGGATTTGCGCAAACCTGTCTTCCAGAAGACCGCCGCATACGGGCATTTCGGGCGCACCGATGTGGACTTCACTTGGGAACGCACCGACAAAGCCGACGTGCTGCGAAAAGAAGCCGGTTTATAACCCCGCACTGACCGTGAACAGGGGTTTGGGTTTCCAGACCCCTGTTTTTGTACAAAAAAGAATCATAAAATTGACAAAAGTATGCCCCATGCCTATAATGTAAAATTGCGGTTTACGGGCGGGTTGCGCCTCAGATACACAGTGTTGTGGCGCGGGACGGGATGAACTACCTGCGAACGGGCTGATAAAATCCCCACTTACCGCAAGAATTTACCTCAAAAGCAGGTGCATGCAATTCAATAAACGGTTATAAATCCACAAAACCTATTGTTATAAAAGCGAAACAAGTACACATTGTTTCGCTTGTTTTGCTGTATGAAGAACGAACCGGGATTCGGTGTGTTGGCTTGTGCGGCTGAAGAAGTGCAACAAGTAAAAGGAGAGTTTTTATCTGATGGCGATGTTACCCAAGAAAAAATATTCGCGAACGCAGGATGTGTTGGAGTTGCCGAAACTGATTGATGTTCAGTTGAACGCCTATCAATGGTTTCGGGAAAAAGGGCTTAGGGAATTATTTGATGAAATCTCTCCCATTATAAGTTTCAATAAAAATCTTGAACTTCATTTTCTTGATTATCGTTTTGATGAGCCTAAATACGACGAAGCAGAGTGCCGCGAGCGCGATATTTCCTACGCCAGCCCGTTGTGGGTGAATGTGCGGTTGGTGAACAAAGACACCGGCGAAATTTCCGAACAGGAAGTCTTCATGGGTGACTTCCCGTTGATGACCGGAAACGCCACCTTTGTGGTCAACGGCGCGGAGCGTGTGGTCGTCTCGCAGCTCATTCGCTCGCCGGGGGCGTATTTCAGCGTGGTGGAAGACCGCGCCACCGGACGCGCGCTGTCAATGGCGAAGGTGATTCCCAATCGCGGAGCATGGCTGGAATTCGAGACCTCCCGCCGCGATTTGATTTCCGTGAAGGTTGACCGGAAGCGGAAACTCCCCGTGACGGTGCTTTTGCGCGCCATCGGTATCAGCACGGATGAAGAAATCATCAAATTGTTTGAAGATGTGGATGATGACCCCGACCATCCCTTCATTAATACGGCGCTGGAAAAAGACACCACCAAATCGCGCGAAGAGGCGTTGCTGGAATTCTACAAACGTCTGCGCCCCGGCGACCCGCCCACGCTCGACAACGCGGAGAGCTTCATCGAATCCCTCCTTTTCTCCCCGCGCCGGTACGATTTGGGCAGAGTGGGGCGTTATAAACTCAACCGCCGTTTGAGACTCGACATTCCGTTGAGCCAACGAGTGTTGACCCGCGAAGATATTATCGCGGTGGTGAAGCGGCTCATCGACATTAATAACGGCAAAATTCGCCCCGACGATATTGACCATTTGGGCAACCGTCGCATCAAAACCGTGGGTGAATTGATTCAAAACCAACTGCGCATCGGGCTGTTGCGGCTGGAGCGGGTGGTTAAAGAGCGCATGTCCATCAAAGACCCCGACCAAATCACGGCGATGTCTCTGGTGAATATTCGCCCGGTGGTGGCGGCAACGCGCGAATTTTTCGGCGGCAGCCAGCTCAGCCAGTTTATGCAGCAAACCAACCCGCTGGATGAACTGACCCACAAACGCACCTTGAGCGCGTTGGGTCCCGGCGGCTTGCGCCGCGAGCGCGCCGGTTTCGACGTGCGCGATGTTCACTACAGCCATTATGGGCGCATCTGCCCCATTGAAACACCGGAAGGTCCCAACATCGGGCTGATTGGGCGATTGGCATCCTATGCGCGGGTGAACGATTACGGCTTCATCGAAACGCCGTACCGGAAAGTCATCAATGAAGTGCCGGCGGATGATGTGGACGGGTTGATAAATCACACCCTGAGGGAAGATATTGTCGCCCCCAAATCGGATAAAGTGCTGTTTGAAGCCGGTACATTCATTGATGAAGAAATTGCCATCAAAATTACCAAACTGAAATTGAAAGAGCCGGTGAAAATTGTCCCTACGGCGACCAATGAAATTCGATACCTGTCTGCAGACGATGAAGAAGATTACACCGTGGCGCAGGCGAATGCCCTTCTTGACGAATACGGTCAGTTTATGACCCCCCGCGTGGAAGCGCGCCAGGGGCATGAAACGCGGTTTGAGCCGGTGGCGGGCGTTGATTTCATCGACGTTTCACCGAAACAGATTGTCGGCATCAGCGCCGCGCTGATTCCGTTTTTGGAGCATGATGACGCCAACCGCGCGTTGATGGGCTCGAACATGCAGCGTCAGGCTGTCCCTCTGTTGCGCCCCGATGCGCCCACCGTCGGCACGGGGATGGAATCCCCCGCCGCGCGCGATTCCGGGCAACTGGTACTCGCCCGGCATAACGGCGAAGTCGTCAGCGTGACCGGCAGAGCAATCATCATAAAATCGGATGACGGCGAACTGCACGAATATACCCTCCGCCGGTTCGCCCGCACCAACCAATCCACCTGCATCGACCAGCGCCCCATTGTGGAAAAAGGGCAGCGGGTGAGCGTGGGGGATGTGCTGGCGGATTCCAGCTCCACCGAAGGCGGCGATTTGGCGCTGGGGCAAAACGTGATGGTGGCATTCATTAGTTGGGAAGGCGGAAACTTTGAAGACGCCATCCTAATCAGCGAAGACTTGGTGCGCCATGACAAATTCACCTCCATCCATGTGGAAAAACACGAAATTGAAGCCCGTGACACCAAGTTGGGTCCGGAAGAAATCACGCGCGACATCCCCAACGTGGGTGAAGATGCGCTGAAAGACCTGGACGAAAACGGGGTGATTCGCGTGGGGGCGGAAGTTGGTCCCGGCGATATTCTGGTGGGGAAAATTACCCCCAAAGGTGAAACCGAATTGACCCCGGAAGAAAAACTACTGCGAGCGATTTTCGGCGAAAAAGCGCGCGAAGTGAAGGACTCCAGTCTGCGGCTGCCTCACGGCGACCGGGGGATTGTGGTGGATGTCCACGAATTTTCGCGCGATGAACACCATGATTTGTCCGCAGGTGTGGATAAAATGGTGCGCGTGGTGGTGGCGCAGAAACGGAAGCTCCACAAGGGCGACAAAATGGCGGGGCGGCACGGCAACAAAGGTGTCATCTCGAAGATTGTGGCAATTGAAGATATGCCCTTCCTTGAGGACGGCTCGCCGGTGGAGATTATCCTCAACCCGTTGGGTGTGCCGGCGCGTATGAACATCGGGCAGATTTTGGAAACGCATTTGGGCTACGCCGTGAGCCGCCTCGGCTTCCGCGCGCTGTCCCCCGTGTTTGACGGCGCACGCGAAGATGAAATCGCCGCTGAACTTTCGCGGGCGTGGCTGATGGACCGAGCATGGGCGCAAACCACGGAAGAAGCGTGGCGCTGGATGATGGATCAGGATTATGAGCCGGAAGACCTTGAGGACGAAGACGAAGTTCGCCGCCTGTATCTCATTGAAAAATTGGACGGTATGGGGTTCGATGAGGAATTGCTGGCGACCGATGAAATCTACGCCCGTCGCGCCGCCGTTCAGGCATGGTTGAAAGACCACGGATACGACCCCGACTTCCTGCTGGCGTTTGAGGGGAGCCGTCGGGACGAGCGTGTGGGCAAACAAGCGCGTGAAGCTGTCCGTCTGGTTTGCCTGCGCGAATGGTTGCGCTATTTGAAAGAACGTTATGCCGTTGAGGCGAATCTCAGACCTGCACCCATCATCGACACACTGGACGTGGACGCCATCGCGGAAGACAAGCTGGATGAAATTGCCATTTCCGCCAGTCGGCAAACGAATATCCCCATTCCCACCACCGGCAAAGCGACGCTGTACAACGGGAAAACCGGCGAGCCGTATGACCATCCCGTCACCATTGGGATGGTTCACATGCTCAAATTGCACCATCTGGTTGAGGACAAAGTCCATGCCCGTTCCACCGGACCGTACAGTCTGGTGACGCAGCAACCATTGGGCGGTAAAGCGCAGTTCGGTGGACAGCGGTTCGGGGAAATGGAAGTCTGGGCGCTGGAAGCGTATGGCGCGGCGCATACCCTGCAAGAAATGCTCACCGTGAAGAGCGATGATGTCACCGGGCGGGTGAAAACGTATGAAGCCATTGTGCGCGGCGACAAAATTCAATCGCCGGGTGTGCCGGAGAGCTTCCGGGTGCTGGTGAAAGAGTTGCAATCGCTGGGGCTTTCGGTGGAAGTTATCACCGATAGCGACGAACGCATCACCTTCGGCAAAGAAGAACAGAAGGAGCGTTTGCCAAAATTGGGACTTAGCCTTACAATCCCCGGTGGTGTGCGATAACACACCAAATCGGGCGGATGTCCGAATAAAACTGAATCATTGATTTTGACGGATGATGGCCTGCATGGTACAATCCGCTTTCGTGGGTATGGGGTGAGTTGCGCTCACTATACGGGGGTTCTTCATTAGAAAAAGAATCTCCGCCCACCAAATAAGCTGCATAGCTTCACGAGCCATCGTCATGTATTATTGCGATGGCTCGTCTGATGCAGGAGAATCTTGACATCAGCCCCGACGTTCATCGCGGGGAAGTTTTATCAAAAAAGATTGTTATACAAATTTAGGAGGTTCCTTTGCCTACCATCAATCAAATTATGCGGAAAGGGCGTACCCGTAAAAAAACTCGTGTTACCGCGCCGCATCTGCGATTCACCTACAACGCACTCAAAAACAGCCGTAGCGAAGGGGATGGCTCGCCGCAAAAACGTGGCGTGTGTACCCAAGTTCGGACGGCATCACCCAAAAAACCGAACTCGGCGTTGCGGAAAATTGCCCGCGTGCGTTTGACCAACGGCATCGAAGTGACAGCGTATATCCCCGGTGAAGGGCATAACCTGCAAGAACACTCGGTGGTACTCATTCGCGGCGGTCGTGTCAAAGACTTGCCCGGTGTGCGCTATCATGTTGTTCGCGGCGCGCTGGATGCCACCGGTGTGGATGCCCGTCGTCGTGCGCGGTCGAAATATGGCGCTCGTCGCCCTAAAAAATAAACTGACAAATCTGAAATAGAGAAACTGGAGTAATTGATGAGACGTAATCGAGCTCCTCTGCGAGTGGTTGAACCGGATGTCCGATACAATAGCGAATTAGTTGCCCGCTTCATTAATAAAGTGATGTATGGCGGCAAAAAAAGCCTGGCGACTCGTCTGGTGTATGACGCAATCGAATTAGCCGGTGAACGAGCCAAGAAATCCGGACTGGAAGTTTTTGAAGAAGCCGTAAAAAACGTGACCCCGATGTTGGAAGTGCGCCCGCGCCGTGTGGGTGGGGCGACCTATCAGGTTCCCATGGAAGTTCGCACGGAGCGCCGTCGCAGTTTGGCGCTGCGGTGGCTGTTGGCATCCGCGCGCGCCCGTGGCGGGAAATCCATGGTCGAAAAACTGGCGACGGAATTCCTTGAAGCCGCGAAGGGTCAGGGTGCCGCCGTGAAGAAAAAAGACGATACCCACCGTATGGCAGAAGCCAACAAAGCATTTGCGCATTATCGTTGGTAGTGCCGCGTCGTAACGTTTAGCCAGCATCATACAAGTTTAACGATTTCGAGTCCAAAGCGCTTGGGAAGAGTTGAAAGTGTCTTTGGACTTTGAATCTGTTTTGAGAGAGAAAGAATGGGACGAAAATACCCGTTAGAGCAAACACGAAACATTGGAATTATTGCCCACATTGACGCGGGTAAAACCACATTAACGGAACGAATTTTATTTTACACCCAGAAAATCCATCGCATCGGTGAAGTTCATGACGGCGCCGCGACGATGGACTGGATGGTGCAGGAACAGGAGCGCGGTATCACCATCACCGCCGCTGCGACCACCTGCTTTTGGAAAGGCACGCAAGTCAACATCATTGACACGCCGGGACACATCGACTTCACGGCGGAAGTGCAACGCTCGTTGCGTGTGCTGGATGGCGGCGTTGTGGTGTTTGATGCCGTGGCGGGCGTAGAGCCGCAATCCGAAACCGTTTGGCGGCAGGCTGACCGCTTTGGCGTGCCCCGCATCTGTTTTGTGAACAAAATGGATCGCGTGGGAGCTGACTTTTTCCGCACCGTCGGGATGATTAAAGACCGGCTCGGCTCAAACCCCCTGCCGGTGCAAATGCCCATCGGCGCGGAAGACCAGTACAAAGGCGTGATTGACCTCTTCAGCATGAAAGCGGTCTATTATCTGGATGACCTCGGCACGAAATCGGAAGAGGTTGACATCCCCGATGAATTGCTGGAACAAGCGCAGAAAATGCGCGAGGAATTGGTGGAGAAAGTCTCGGAAACCGATGACGACCTGACCATGAAATATCTGGAAGGGGAAGACATCGCCGAAGACGAACTGCGTGCAGCGCTCCGCCGCGCCACTATCGACAATAAACTGGTGCCGGTGCTGTGCGGAACGGCGTTGAAAAACAAGGGCGTTCAGCGGTTGATGGATGCCGTGGTGACATTCCTGCCCTCGCCGTTGGACATTCCGCCGAAAGTGGCGAATGAACTGGATTCCGGCGAAGAAGTGCTGATTGCGCCCGATGAAAGTGCGCCCTTTGCCGCCCTCGTTTTCAAAATCGTCACCGACCCGTTCGTCGGGCGGCTGGCATATGTGCGAGTCTATTCCGGGCAACTGGATGCCGGTTCGCAGGTGTACAATTCCACCAAACGGCGTAAAGAGCGCGTGGGGCGATTGCTGCAAATGCACGCCAACCAACGCGAGCAGATTGACAGCGTCGCCGCCGGTGACATCGCCGCCATCATTGGGCTGAAACGTTCCTTCACCGGCGACACCATTTGCGACCCCGCCAAACCGATTGTGTTGGAACCGATTAAGTTCCCCGAACCGGTCATCGAAGTGGCAGTGGAACCGAAAACCAAAGCCGACCACGACAAACTTTCCGCTTCACTGCAAAAATTGGCGGAAGAAGACCCCACCTTCCAAGTTCGCACCGATGAACAAACCGGGCAGACCCTTATCGCCGGGATGGGTGAACTGCATCTGGAAGTGTTGATTGACCGCATGTTGCGCGAATTCAAAGTGAAGGCAAACGTGGGGCAACCGCAAGTTGCCTACCGTGAAACCATCACCCGTCCGGCAAAAGCGCGTGGACGATTTGTGCGGCAGTCCGGCGGTCGCGGGCAGTTCGGCGATGTCGTCATCGAAATCGAACCGCTGGAAAAAGGCAAAGGCTTTGAATTCGAGAGCAAAATCGTCGGCGGTTCAGTCCCCAAAGAATACTTCAACGCCATCGAATCCGGGATTGAAGAAGCCTTGACCGGCGGCGTGATTGCCGGATATCCGCTGGTTGATGTGCGAGCCGTGCTGGTTGACGGGTCGTATCACGAAGTTGACTCCTCTGAAATGGCATTCAAGATTGCCGGTTCAATGGCGGTCAAAGAAGCGGTGCGGAAAGCCGGTCCCATCCTGCTGGAACCGATGATGCGGGTGGAAGTCAACTCGCCGGAAGAGTATGTCGGTGATGTGATTGGCGGACTTTCCTCCCGTCGGGGAATGATTGAGGGCGTGGAAGCCTACAGCACCGGCATGCAGACGGTCAAGTGTTTTGTCCCGCTTTCGGAAATGTTTGGGTATGCGACAACTTTGCGGTCGGCAACCCAGGGGCGAGCGGTCTTCACGATGGAATTTGACCATTACGCCCAAGTTCCGGCTAACGTTGCCAAAAAGATAATGGGTGAGTAAATTTGCACCTTGTGAATGAATCTATATAATAGCTCTGTTTTTTTGACTATTATTTTGGGGCGAAGTGCCGCCACAAAAAACGTATAGCTTTTTAGGAGAAATGAAATGGCAAAAGAAACCTTTGTGAGAACGAAGCCACACGTAAACGTGGGCACGATTGGACACGTTGACCACGGCAAGACGACGCTGACGGCGGCAATTACGAAGACGTTGAGCCTGAAGGGCTGGGCGGACTTCTCGGCGTT
>JAJRSQ010000230.1 GCA_024278725.1 Chloroflexota bacterium | reverse complement strand
GCAGTTACATCGGTGATGGTCACCGCCGCCAGTCCGTTCAGGTCAATCCCGGAACGTCCGCTATCGGTCACCGTCACATTTTCGATGGTCGCGCGGGCGTTGTCGCCCGCAATTTTGATACCGTAGCCATTGGTGGCAGACAGCGGACCCACCAGCGTCAAACTGCGAATGGTCGTAGTCAAATCCCCGCTGACGGAAATACCGTAACCCGTCGACGCCAAACTGGTATCTACCGTCACCCCTGCTTCACTTTCGCCCAGCAACGCCACACTTTTGGTGCTAACGGACAGCGTCTCGGTGTAAATCCCATTGGCGATATTCACCGTCCCATTATCCGCCACCGCAATGAGACCATCTTGTATCACGGAAAAAGCATCCACCCCCCAGGTATGCCCGCCACTGTTGCCCGCCGAAAAATCATCATCCACCCAAACTTCAGCGGGGGCAGTATTGTCCATCCCCATTGATGACGGACCACGGGTCACGGTTGTTCCCGCCTGCTCCCAATCATCACCCGTATTGGTATCCACCCCGTTATTTTTCAAGCTGATGGTATACCCTTCCGCCGCAGTCGGATTCGTCCCCGACCATATCAGCGAACCGGTGATAGTGGGGGTGGCAGAACCGAAAGCAATATAGTCCACGCCGGTCGTACCATCTGTCAATAGAATTTCGTCGCCGGTGTTGTTCCACACCCCTGTGCCGCGCCCCCAATATAATTCGTAAACCGGCGGCGTCAGGTCATCCGTACCGGAGCCGGTGTGCAAAATAATATATTCGCCCGCCACAGGTGCCAGCGCAGGAAACGTGAATGTTGCCCCCGAAGCGTCCTGCACCGTCCAGCCCGACATATCGCCGGGGGATGCATCCACATACAGTTCCACCCACTCCCCCGCCGCCTCCGAGCCGGTGGGATTGTACATCACTTCATTGATGACCACCGGTGGTCCTGCCGCAAATATCGGTACGGTAACGAACAAAAATCCGACCAATACGAAAAATACGCCAAGCGCGCGCACTCTTTTCATAAAATCCTCCTGTTCTTCAATGTGCAACAAAAAACAAACATAGGGAAAAATAGGCTGTAAATTGGCGGCAAGCAGCATACTTGCATCGCCTATTTTTTTGGAAATATTGAAAAATTGTTCATCACATAACGGCACGGATATTTACTGCGGGCAAATCATTATCACCATAACTCAACAACTTCATTCGACCCAAACGAAATTAGTATGGCAAACGTACCGTTATGCATTGAACACTCTTATTTTAGTGCCAAAATTAAAAATCTGCATATTTTCATGCAGATTTTTGAAAAAGTTTGATTCGCCGGCGTGGAAAAGTCATCACATAATTGTCAATGGCGCAGGGGTGAAGAGCAAAATGAAGATGAGGATGGTGGCGTAACCCAGTATTTTCCGTCCCCTGCCGACCGGCGCGAGTTCGTTCATGGGGGGCGGATGTCCCACGCCAATGATCAACCCAATCATCAGCGCCCAGAAAAACCAGCCGTTCCAGAAAAAGTAGCCGATGACCAGCATCAGCCCGATGACCACATAGCCCACAATTTTGGTGGCGCGCCCGAAAAGGACATACGCCACGTGTCCGCCGTCCAATTGCCCCACCGGGAACAGGTTGAACGCCGTCACCAGCAACCCCGACCAACCCGCCCACGCCAGCGGGTGCAGAAACACGTCCATCCCGTCGGCGGGCAATGCCTGCCCGAAGACCATCTGCTTTGCCGCCCAGTAAAAGATGGAGTTTCCTTCCATAATGAACCCAGCGGCGGCGGGCAACGCCTCCACCGTAGACAGCTTCAGCCCGATGAACAGCACCGGCACGGCAATCGCCAGCCCCGCCAGCGGACCCGCAATGCCCACATCGAACAACTGCTTGCGGGTGATGGTCGGCGAGCGAAGTTGAATGAACGCGCCGAAAGTTCCCCAAATGGTGGGAAAGGGGATGAAATACGGCAGCGTCACCGCCACCCCGTGATACCGCGCGGCGAAATAATGCCCGAATTCGTGCGTCCCCAAAATCGCCAGAAACGCGATGGTGAACGGCAATCCCTTCACCACCCCGGCGGGATTTTCCAGCAGATTCACCCCTTCGTTCAGCGTGGCAACCAGCAACACCGACAGCACCGTCACGATGAACAGCACCACATTGACAACCGGGCTGCTCGGTTTGGGACGGATGAGCCCGGGGCTGGCAACCAGCTCAATCACGCCGCCATCCCCATAGCGGAGCATGGGGGTATATTCCAACGGCTGCCACCGCTCGGCGATGGTGTGGTAGACCTTTTCGGAATCGGGATGGCGCAATTCCCCCGTGAAGACAATCGTCCCCTGCGGTTCTTTCGGGGGGACGGTCAGCGTATCCACCGCGAAGACATCATCAACTGCGGCGCGCAACATGCCAACGATGTTGCCGTCTAAAATGGTATTAATCGGTTGGTTGTCCATAGGTTATTTATCGGTAAATTTATTGGTGATGGGCAGGCGGCGGTCTTTGCCGAACGCCCGCACGGTGATTTTCACGCCCGGCGGGGCTTGCCGCCGTTTGTATTCCGAGCGATCCACCAGCGTGACCACCCGCCGCACCGTCTTCGGCGCGTGTCCCCGCGCCACAATTTCGGCGATGCTCAAATCGTCTTCCACGTATGCCGCCAAAATATCATCCAGAACATCGTACGGAGGAAGCGAGTCCGTGTCAAACTGGTCGGGGCGCAATTCCGCCGACGGCGGTTTATCCAGAATATTTTGCGGGATTGCCGCGCCGAGCGTGTTTCGGTAGCGGCACAAATCGTACACCATCGTTTTCGGCACATCTTTGATGACCGCAAAACCGCCCGCCATATCGCCGTACAGCGTGGCATACCCCACCGACATCTCACTTTTATTGCCGGTGGTCAGCACCAGCCAGCCGAATTTATTGCTGAGCGCCATCAAAATATTGCCGCGCGCCCGGCTCTGCAAATTCTCTTCCGCCTCATTGGGGGTTGTGCCGGCAAAATGCGGGGCGAGCGTATCCAGATAGCTGTTGAAAATCGGCTCAATGGGGATGGTCTCATAGCGGATGCCGAGGTTCTCCGCGAGTTGCTGCGCGTCGGACTTGCTGTGGTCGGAGGAATAACGGGAAGGCATGGAAACGCCGACGACGTTTTCCGCGCCGAGCGCATCGGCGGCGACGGCGGCAACCAGCGCCGAGTCGATACCGCCCGACAGCCCGATGACCACCTGCCCGAAGCCGTTTTTGTGCAAATAATCGCGCGTACCGAGCACCAGCGCGCTGTAAATTTCGTCCAGCCGTTCTTTCGGCGGCGCGATGGTTTCCGCCACGGGGGGTTTTTCGGCGGATGCACCCGTTCCAGGGAGATGAATGGTGTTGAATTTTTTATACGAAATATGATACGAGGTATCTTTGCGGCGGCGCGGGTCGCGCAGACGTTGGCGCAGGATGTCCGGCAAATCCACATCGGCGATGATGAAATCCGGCTCAAACGATTTGGCGCGCGCCAGCAGATTGCCCCGCTCATCAATAATGACGCTGCTGCCGTCGAACACCAGCTCATCCTGCCCGCCGACCAGATTGCAGTACGCCACCACCGCCACATTGTCGGTGGCGCGGGTCGTCAGCATCTGTTCGCGGTGTTGAATCTTTCCGAGTTGATACGGCGACGCGGAGATATTGAGCAAAATTTGCGCGCCATTTGCGGCTTGATGTTCCGGCGGTCCGGCGGGATACCAAATATCTTCGCAGACGCTCACACCCAGAGGCACATTGCCCAATTTAAAAATCGATTCAGTATTGCCGCGCCGAAAATAACGTTCTTCATCGAACACGCCGTAATTGGGCAACAGGAATTTTCGATAAATGCCGCCCAACTCACCGTTGTGAAGCACCGCCGCCGCGTTGAAAACATCGCCATCGGCATCCACAAACCCCACCACCGCCGTGATGCCCGCCGTATGCGGAATAATCTTCTCCAGATAGCGGCGATTGGCGGCGATGAAATTCGATTTAAAGAGCAAATCTTCGGCGGGATAACCGCAAACGGTCAATTCGGGGAACACCACAATGTCGGCGGCGACATCTTTGGCGTGCGCCAGCGCCTCTGTAATGAGCGCGGTATTGCCCTCAAAGTCGCCGACGGTGGTGTTGAGTTGTGCCAAAGCGATGCGCAGAGAATCCATACGGGCTACCGATGCCCCAACCGCCCCAAAGCCGCTTCATGCGCCATGATGATGGCTTCCGCCACTGCTTTCATCGGGCGGCGATTGTCCATGCTCATTTTTTGGATGGCGCGGAAAGCTTCGGTTTCGGTCAGTCCTTTGGTGTCCATCAAAATGCCTTTGGCGCGGTCAACCAGCTTGCGGGTGGTGAGCGCGTGTTGCAGGTCGTCCACTTCCTGCGTCATCTGTTTGAATTCGCTGAAACGCGCCAGCGCCACTTCAATCGCCGGGGTGAGGTCGGATTCTTTGAACGGTTTCACCAGATACCCCACCACGCCCGCGTCTTTGGCGCGTTCAATCAAATCTTTTTGGCTATACGCAGTCAACAGCACCACCGGCGCGATTTTCTCTTCCGTCAAAACTTTCGCGGCATCAATCCCGTCCATCGCGGGCATCCGAATGTCCATGATGACCAAATCGGGTTTCAGTTCGCGGGCAAGTTTGAGCGCGGTGATGCCGTCGCCCGCTTCACCGACCACCAAATAGCCCAGATTGCGCAGCATTTCCTGCAAGTCCATACGGATGAGTGATTCGTCATCCGCAATCAAGATCCGTTTTCGTTCCATCCTTCTTCACCTCCAAATAAAGCCTTCGGGAATGTTATGGTGGCGGAAAAACCACCTTCATTGGCGAAAATCAATTCGCCCCGTAAATCTTCTGTGACCAGCGTGCGGGCAATCTGCAACCCCAAACTCGGCAGTTGCGCCGCATCGAAATCATCGGGCAAGCCCTGCCCGTCATCACTAATTTTGATGACCACGTGGTCGCCTTCATCTTCCAGCGTGATAGTGACCGTGCCGCTGCGCCGGTGTTCGAAGGCGTGTTCCACCGAATTTTGCAGCATTTCATTGATGACCAACGCGCATGCCGTCGCCTGACGGGCGGGCAACCAGATTGATGGTCCCTGCACGCCAAAATTGATGTTATCATCCGGCAACACAATGCCCTGATGGGTCTGAGCGATGATGCGCTGAAAAACCTCTTTGATATTTATAGCCCAGGTATCTTCATCTGACAAAAACTCATGGATAACGGCGACGCTCTGCACCCGGTTGATGGCGTCGCGCAGGGCGGCTTTGGCTTCTTCATTTTCAAGGCGGCGGCTCTGAATGCGCAACAACGCGGCGATGGTTTGCAGGTTGTTTTTCACCCGATGATGGATTTCCTGAATCATCGCGTTTTTCACCCGCATTTGCTGTTCCTGCCGACGTTCCTCCGTCTGGTCGCGCACTACCAGCAAAACCCCGACGGGTTCTTCCGGCACACGGTGCGGGGCGATTAATTGGATGGGATGCGTCCACACACTCGGTTTTCCGAGCAGAGGAATCGCTTTGCGCACCCACTCGCGCCCGCCGTCTTCCGTTTCCTCTTCCACACAGCGCAACGTTTTGAGCGCCCGAGTGAACAGCCGGTAATCCTGCGTATCGAGCGTTTTCAATCGCCGCCCTTCCAGCGAATCCAAATACCCCAACCGGCGATACAAATTCGCCGCCACCCCGCTGGTGTAATTAATCACCCCCGCGCGATTGACCACCATCAGCCCGGAAACACCTTCAAAGGGCGAAAGCTGTTCCGCACCCGTCACCAGTCCCTTCGCCAGCATTTTTTGCAACTGAGTCAACGCAATTCTGAACGGACGCAACCGGCGACGCTGGCGCTCATGCTCCAGCAAACTGCTGTCAACGCTCACCACGCCGATGATATGGTGCGGGTTTTCAGGGGAAAAGACCGGGTGCGCCACAATCACCACGCTGAACCCTTCGCTGAAACTCCCCTCCGTGCCGCGCTGGGTATGATGTTGCATAAAGGCATGCAGCACCACCGGCATATCAAGGGAGCCGACACGCTGACCGGTATAATCTTTGCGATAGGCGGGGGCGACACTGTGCGGATGGGCGTGCATCAGCACGGTGGTTTTCCCCTCATCCGACAACGGTCCATACAGCAAAATATCGGCGCGGCTGATGTCTGCCACAATGCCGATTTGCGCTTGAATCGTCTCCAGAAGTTCCCGTTCAACGGGTGTCAGTGATGACATGCAAATCTCCGCTGAGTTGCACGAAAATTAATGTAACTGTGCGCCGATGAAATTCGGTGCGCCATTGGCAAATGCGGCGGCGGGCATGGCGCGTTTTCCGGCAGGTTGCAGTTGATGCAGCACCAATATTCCCTGCCCTGTGCCCACCGCGATGCCGTCCCCGTGCCGCAACACCGTCCCCGGCGCAACCTGTGCGCCATCGGCAACGGATGCCGCCAGAATTTTGAGACGCATTTCCCCCCAGCGGGTGAACGCGCCGGGCCACGGGTTGAACGCGCGCACCTGCCGTTCAATTTCCACCGCCGATTGCGCCCAATCAATTGCCCCCTCCGCCTTTTTGATGCGCGGCGCAAAGGTTGCCAGCGCGTCATCCTGTTTTTGGGGGATAATCTTGCCCGCCAGCCAATCGGGCAGGGTTTCCGCCAACAGGGTCGCCCCCAGTTCCGCCAATGCCGAGGTGAGACTCGCGCGGGTGTGGTCGGCGCGAATGGGGATGGCGCGCGCGCGGATGATGTCGCCGGTGTCCAGCCCCGCGTCCATTTTCATCAGCGTCACGCCCGTTTCGGCATCACCGGCGCGAATGGCGGCGGCGACGGGCGCCGCACCTCGCCAGCGCGGCAGCAGCGAAGCGTGAATATTGATGCAACCGTGCGGCGGCATATCCAGCACATCGGGGCGCAAAATCTGCCCGAAGGCGGCAACCACAATCACGTCGGGTTTCAGGGCGGCAAGTTCGGCGACGACAGCGGCATCCCTCAGCGTGGGCGGCTGAAAAACCGGCACCCCCGCCGCCAGCGCGGTCTCTTTCACGGGGGATGGAATCATCTTCCGTCCGCGTCCCTTCGGGCGGTCGGGTTGCGTCACCACTCCCGCCATCGTATAATTTTCAATCAATATTTTCAGTGCGGGCACGGCGAAATCGGGCGTGCCCATAAAAAGTACGGTCGTCATCAGATTGACCCATCCCTAATTTCATGATTGACTGACAAATCTTTTTTGGGTAATGGCACAGAAGTAAGTGATATGTCATTGCGAGGGCGTAGCCCGAAGCAATCTCCGCGCTCCATTAATGGGGATTGCTTCGCCTTCGGCTCGCAATGACAATCGCCATCACTTACAATTGAGCCACTACCCTTTTTTGGACGCAGACAGACGCAGATTTTCGCTGATAATGATACAATGCCCCTCGCCCATCGGTGTACTGTTTCCGCTGTGCGCCTTTGCAGTTCGCCCCTGATTGTAGAAAATTAATCGCACCCGACAGAGGAACGTCGGGGTTTTTCATCGCCCAAGAAAAATTATAGCACGCGCCCCCGAAAAATCAACGTTTGAACACCATCCGCACCACCAAATCGGTCATATCGGTGACGCGGTACGGATGCGCGGTGCGCCAGCCGCACACCCAGACGATGTCGCCGGTGGCACACGCCAGCAGCGGAATGCGGTCGCGCTGCGGTGGCGGAATCTTCCGGTCAATCATAAATTTTTTCAACCGCTGCTGATGCCCGTCCAGCCCGAAGGGAGCAAAGCGGTCGCCGGGGCGACGGGTGCGCAGCACCGGCTCAAGCAAGAGTTCCGCATCAAAAAATGCCTGCCACGGGCGGTTCTGACGCAGTTCCGCCTCGGCGATGGTACTCGCGTCCATCAGCGTCGCTTGCAAATACCATTCACTTTCCGGCAGCGGGGTTGTCCCCGGCACGGCAACGGGAATTTCTGCGCCGGGGGGGAGCAACGGCGCGATGGGCAAGGGCGGATAGAAGCTCGCATCTGCCAGCAGAAAGGTGGCGTACTGCTGCCACAGCCGCAAATTTTGCGGCAACATCCATTGCGCGCCGGCATCGGCTTCATTCAAAAACGCCAATGCCCGCTCAATGTGCCGGAAATCGATGTCGGTGGCGGCGCGGCGCAAACGGGTGATGGCGCGGCGCAACACCCGCGCCTGTGCCGCCGGGGAAAGCACCTGCCAATCGGCGCGGTCAATGGTGATGGCGTCGGCGGCGGTGGTCTTCACCACAAATTGCCACGCGCGGTCAATTTCCCGTTCCACCAGCGAAAAATCCGCCTGCATCAACATGGCGGTGCGACGCAGTGCGGCGCGGATGTTCGGGTTGAAGGCTTCCAACGCAGGCAGCAGTTGGTGGCGCACCCGGTTGCGGGTGAACGTGCCATCGGCATTTGAGGTGTCCAAACGGGGGGAAAGGTGACGCTCGCGGCAGTACGCTTCGATGTCCGCGCGGGTGGTTTCCAGCAAGGGGCGAATGAGCGTGGCGGGGGCATCGGCGACCACGGGGACGGGCGCGGCGGGGCGCATCCCGCGCAGCCCGTCCAACCCTGCGCCGCGCAAAAAGTGCAGCAGCACCGTT
>JAJRSQ010000229.1 GCA_024278725.1 Chloroflexota bacterium | reverse complement strand
GGGGTGCGTGGCTCGCCGCCGCCGCCGGAATCCCCCATCGCGTTGGCTACGCGATGGACAGCGTGCGCCCGTTTCTAACCCATCCCCTACTCTACACCGACCGGCGGCCCGAAGTTGAGCAGAATTTCCGGCTGGTGGAATTTCTCATTTCAGGGCGGGATGCCCCTTCTGCCCGCGAGTCTATCGGCGAGACCGAGTTTTTTGTGCCGGACACAGACCGGCGATGGGCAGAAAATTGGTTACGCGCAAACCGCGTGAATGACGCTCGCCCGATGGTGGTCATCCATCCCGGCGCGGGCGCGGCGGTAAAACTGTGGCGCGCCGAAGCGTGGGCGCAGGTGATGGATGCGCTGGCGGCGCAATTCTCGGCGCAAATTGTACTCAGCGGCAGCCCCGCCGAGCGGGCATTGTGCGCGGCAATCGCGGAAAAATCGGCGGCGCGAGCGGTCATCGCCGCGGGGGAAACGAGCTTGTCGCAACTTGCCGCCATCATGGCGCGGGCGGCGCTGGTCATCGGACCCGACACGGGACCCGTGAAACTCGCCGCGGCGGTCGGCGCGCGCACATTAAGCCTGTACGGACCGGTGGACGCGGCGAAATTCGGCACGTGGGGGGATTCGCACCGCCACCGGATTTTGCTGGCAGGATTGGCGTGCCAACCGTGCAACCGGCTCGATTTTCCGGCGGCGGAAACCGCGGCGCACTTCTGCGTACGCGGGCTATCGGCAGCGGGGGTCATCGCCGCCGCAGTGGAGATGATGGACAACAGCGATACCCATTCGCCCCCAAATGTGGTATAATTTCAATCGGAATATTGGTGGTTGCTATGGCTCAATATCGCGTTACTTTCACAGATGTCGCCCTCAAAAACCTGAAACGCTATCCAAAAAACGACCAACTGTTGATTTTATCCCATATTGAGCAACTGGCAGCCAACCCTCACCACAAAAGTAATGTAAAGCATTTGGTCAACTTCGATGTTTCATATCGAATGCGCGTGGGGAAATATCGGGTACTGTTTGAAAAATATGACCCGCTAAAAATTATTGACATCATTGACATTCTGCCCCGTTCAAAAGCGTATCGCCGGAGGTAATATGCTGGAAAATGTACAAATCATCAAAGAACATGGTAAAGCCAAATTTGCCGTGATAGATTATGCTGAATTTGAGATGATTCAATCTCTGTTATCTGACCGTGAAAAGATGGAAGATTACCTTGATTATTTGCACATCCAGTCGGTGAAAGAACAATCTACTCGCCGATTTTCTCTGAACGAAGTGAAAGAAATCCTGTCAGATACAGATAGTGATTCGTAATTCGTCATTTACTATTGACCCGTGCAGAGAAAAAAGCCTATGAAGAAGAATTTTTCAAATGAAATGAATGACGAACTACGCCCCGAATATGATTTGAAGTCTCTGTTGAAAGAGGGCGTACGGGGAAAATATACCGAGCGTTACCGCGCCGGTACGAATTTGGTATTGCTCGACCCGGATGTTGCCGAAGCGTTCCCAAATGCCGATGCGGTGAATGAAGCATTGCGTTTGGTGATGCAATTGACCGAACTTCAACACACAAAAGCCCAAACTCCCACCCCATCGCAAACCGGCGAAAATCCGTAATTGATGTTACGCTATAGGGGACAGGGCACGCAGCCGCGTGCCCCTACACCTAAAAAATCCGCGTTAATCTGTGTTCCATTTTCTCCATAGCCTGAGCCGCCATTGCAACTCATCACTTTCCCGCGTTGCGTTCCCAGAAAACGCCATCGACATAGCCCTGAATGCGCGAATCTTCCGCCGCCAGCGCGAGCCGCTTTGCCGCCAGCAGACAGTATTCTTCCGCCACTTCCACCGCCACAAACCGCCGACCGAGTTTCTTCGCCACCACCGCCGTTGTTCCCACCCCCGCAAACGGGTCGAACACCACATCGCCGGGGTTGGAGCCGGCGAGTACGATTTTCGCCAGCAGTTTTTCCGGCTTCTGGGTGGGATGGTCGGTGTTTTCCGGCATTGACCAAAAGGGCACGGTGATGTCCGTCCACAGGTTGGAGGGATGGGTCAATCGGAAACGCCCCGATTCACTCGCCGCCCAATCTTTCGGCGCGCCCGCGTCATCGGTGTACGGGGCGATGACCCGCCGCTTCAACTTCACTGCGTTCACATTGAAGGTATATTCATCCCCCACCGTGCCGAACCAAATATCTTCCGACGCATTTTTCCAATTCCGTTTCGCGCCGCGCCCCTTTTCCCGCTCCCATGTGATGCGATTCCGCACGATGAAATGGCGCGCCATCACCCGATGAATCGCCGCCGATGAGCGCCAATCGCCGCAAATATACACGGAGGCGGTCGGTTTGAGCAGGCGCGGCAACCGTGACACCCACGTTTCCAGCCACGCTTCGTAGGCGTCGGGGGGCATTTGGGCAAACTTTTTTCCGCCAAACGATTTGGTCAAATTGTAGGGAGGGTCGGCGAACACCAAATCTACCGATTGCGGCGGCAGCCAATCGAGGATGGAAAAAATATCTTGCCGGATGATGCGATTTTCCACCGCCGCGAGGGTCACCGCCCCGGAAAGGGTCAGCAATTGCGGACGGAATCGCGTTCGGTCGGCGTCGGTGAGGGTGAGGGTGCGGTTGCGGGGCGCGCGTGCCGGGGTTTTGGGCATTATAACCTCCTGCTTTGGAAAGCGATTATCTCCATGCTATAATTGCTTGATGTAACTGAAATAGAAAAGGGACTTGTCTGACATGTTTAAAAGTCTGAGTAAAATTATATCCGGAAATACCCAAAAGAAAGAAATTAAACGGCTGATGCCGCTGGTGGAAGAGGTCAACGCGCTGGAGCCTGAAATGCAGGCGATGAGCGATGACGAGCTGCGCCGGATGATTGCCGAGTTCCGCGCCGAGATTGCCGAAGAAACCGCCGAAGACCGCGCCGAGCTGGCGGCATTGGAAGTTGAAGCCGCATCCGCTTTCGGCGACGAACGCCGCCGGCTGGAAGTGGAGGTGGAACGCGCCCGCAACCAACTCCTCCGGCTGGAGGACGAATTGCTGGCGGAAATCCGCGCGCGCGTGTTCGCCGCCGTCCGCGAAGCCAGCGTCCGCACCACCACCCTGCGCCATTACGACGTGCAAATTGTCGGCGGGGCATTGCTGCACCAGACCCGCGTGGTGGAAATGCGCACCGGTGAGGGGAAAACGCTGGTTGCCACAATGCCG
>JAJRSQ010000228.1 GCA_024278725.1 Chloroflexota bacterium | reverse complement strand
GTGGAACACAGCGCTCGCACCGGCGACGCGCCCACCATGCTGACCGAGGTGTTCAGTCCGGTGCGGGAAGATTATAAATACTGACCCCGTTAGCATGAAGGGTGGTTCACAATGAAAAAGACAAATTTGACGTGGCGAATATTCGGGCAAAATGTATTGCTGTATTTTCTCTCGCTGATAATTCTCGTCGGCGCATTCCGCTTTTTGAAATACCCGTGGCTGCTGGTGCTGATGTGGCTGGTGGCGCTGGGTGGAATCGGGGTGCTGGCGTTTCAGGCGAACCGGTTGGCGGCAATGGAAGCGGATGTCAGCGTGACCGGCAAGATGAAATCGAAGTTACAGCAGGCAAAAAACTACCGGCGGCAAATTGTTGCCGCGCTGGACAAAGCGAACCGACGCGGCTCGCAGACGGCGCATCGAGAGGCGTTGCGCGAGCGGGTCAACTACTGGACAACCGCCATTGAAGATTTGATTGCGCGGGTGGACGGGCTGGAACAAGACCCCATCCTGAAAAAGGACGCGAAGACCGTCCCCGCCGCCATCAAAAAAATCGAGAAGGAACTCGCCGCCGAAACCGACCCCCTCATCCGCGAGCAACTGGTGCATGCGCTGGAAACCCGCCGCAAGCAACTGCACGCGCTGGAGACGCTGCAACTCAGCATTCGGCGGGCGGAATTACAGGTGGACAGCACCCTCTCTCTGCTGGGAACCATCTACTCGCAGGTGCTCACCAGCCAGTCGAGTACGCAGGTTGCCAATTATCAACGGCTCACGGAAGAAGTGGATGAGGAAGTGCTGCGGCTGGAAGACCATCTGGCGGCACTGCGGGAGGTCACGGCGGGGTAAATTTGGGTTGAAAAACGTAGGGGCGAACCTGTGTGTTCGCCCCTTTTTGGGCAGACCCATCGGTCTGCCCCTACATTTTTTCGGTTATTTTTCCAGCGCTTCCAACTCGTCAATCATCTCTTTCAGCACGCGGAAACCGCCGCGCCAGAATTCAGGGTCGCTCACGTCAATGCCCGCTTCCGTCAAAATGTGCGTCGGGCTGGCAGAGCCGCCATACGACAAAATTTTCAGGTATTGCGGAATGAAGGCTTCGCCCTGCTCTTTGTAGCGCCGGTAGAGCGCCAGCACCATCAACTGCCCGAAGCTGTAGGCGTAACAGTAAAACGGCACGTGGTAAATGTGCGGAATGGAAATCCATTCCCATCGGAAATTGTCGCTGATGTCCAGCACGTCCCCGAACTGCCGGTGCAGATTCGCCATATAGGCGCTGTTCAAATCCGCGACGCTTTTCCCCGCCAGCAACATTTCGTGCGCTTCCCGTTCAAACAACACAAAATAGGCTTGCCGCAGCACGGTGGCATACGCATCATCGAGCGCCGCCGCCAGCAAATCGCGGCGCACAGCGGGGTCTTTTTCTTCCGATAAAAGCCGGTCGGTGAGCAGCATCTCCGAAAAGACCGACGCCGTTTCCGCCATCGGCAGGGCGGAGTGGAAAGTGAGCACCGAGTGCTCCTGCGCCATCATCGCGTGGACGGCGTGCCCCATTTCGTGCGCCAGCGTCGCCACGTCGCGGACTTCGCCGGTGTAATTGATGAGTACGTACGGCGATTGCTCCGGCAGAATGCTGGCGCAGAACGCCCCGCCGCGCTTGCCCGGACGCACTTCCGAATCAATGTGCCGGTCGGCGAATACCCGTCGCGCCTGTTGCCCCACTTCTGCCGAAAAGCCGTCGAAGGTTTCCAGCACCATGTTGACCGCCGTATCATAATCAATTTTTTTGGAAGATTTGCTGAGCGGGGCGTAAATATCATACCGCCGCAATTTTTCCAGCCCCAGCCACTTCGCCTTCAATTTAAAATAGCGATGAAAAACACGCGCTTCCTCTGCCACCACATCGAGCAGCGTATCCACCACCGTGTCGGGCAGGTCGTTGATGAGGTTGCGCACGGCAATGGGCGAATCGAATTTGCGCAGTTGCAACTGCTCATTCGCCCAATCGCGGACGCGGTAATTGTAAATTTGCGCCAGCAGCGTCCCTTCTTTGCCGTACACCCGATACAACTCATCGTATGCCGCTTTGCGGACATCGGGGTCGGAACTGCGGACGTAGGTGGACAACTCTTCGCGGGTCATCGTTTTCGTCTCCCCGTCCACCGTCAGCGTGTATTCAAATTTGTTGGTGATCATATCGTACAGCGTCACCACCGCGCTGATGCCGTTCACATCTTTCAAATTGATGATTTGCTCTTCCGCTTCTGAAAGGGTGTACGGCTTGAAATTGCGTAATTTTTGCAGATAATACGTCAAATCACCGGCAACGGCGATGAGCCGGTCGGCGGCGGCGTCGTCCAACTCTTTCCACCACAGAGATAAAAAGAGGGTGCGATTCTGCACCTCAAGCATCAACTGATCCATTCGGCTTTTGAAGCTCAGCGCGTCCTGAGATTGCGTATCGGCGGAGAACCACAAATCGGCGTATGCCCCCAGCCGGTATGCCTCGCGGGTGACGGTCTCGAATTTTTCCAGCACATCCCGGAACGCGGTTTCGCTCATATCGGGCGAAAGGTCGGGGCGGGCGGCTTCAACCGCAATCATCGCCGTCTGCAAACGGCTGGTGGCGGCGGTGAGGGTGTCATTATCAATATCGGGGAGCAGGTCGCTCAAATCCCAGGGTGAAAGCTCATAGGTCATGCGGATTCCTCCAAAATTAAGTTGTCGATTAAACGGGTCTTGCCAAAAAACACCGCCAGCGAGCAGAGCGCCGTGCCGGAAATTGTTTCCAGCTCGGTCAGGGTGAGAGGGTCGGCAATGCTCACATAATCCGGGCGCGCCAGTTTCTCGGCGGCGATGGTGTCGGTCATCAGGGCGCGCAAAAAGTTGGCGTCGCGTTCGCCGCGCGCAAATGCCGCCTGCACCGCCATCAACGCGCGATACAGCACGGTGGCGGCGGCGCGGGTTTCGCCGTGCAAATACTGGTTGCGGGAACTCATCGCCAGCCCGTCCGGCTCGCGGACAATCGGACAGATGACCACGTCCACATCAAAGTTCAAATCGCGCACCATTTGGCGGATGACCACCGTCTGCTGCGCGTCCTTCTGCCCGAAATAGGCGCGGGTGGGCTGCACAATGTTGAATAATTTCGCCACCACCGTCGCCACACCGCGAAAGTGGGTGGGGCGCGATGCGCCTTCCAGCACGCGGGTGATATTTTCCACGGACACATAGGTTTGGTAGCCCGACGGGTACATCACCGCATCCGACGGCGTGAAAACCAGATCCACCCCTTCCGCCCGCAGCAAATCGAGGTCGCGCGCCAGTTGGCGTGGGTAGGCGTCCAAATCTTCGGTGGGCGCAAATTGGGTCGGGTTGACGTAAATGCTCGCCGCCACCCGGTCGTTTTCGGCACGAGCAGCGCGCACCAACGACAAATGTCCGTCGTGCAGTGCGCCCATCGTGGGGACAAGCCCCCAACTCGCGCCGGGGTCAGCCCATCGTTCTCGCCGAACCTGTTCGATGTTCTCGGTGATTATCATCGCATCCTCGGTGAAGATTTTCTCTCGGAATTATAATGTATCCCCCGAAAAATTGGAAACCTCCGATTACAATTGCACCCCGCCGCCGAATTTTTCCAGATACATTTTTTTGGAACGGATGATGGCTTCTTTTGCCACCGCCGCCCCTTCCCAGCCCAACGGGGTGGCGCGATGCCCTTCCAGGTCTTTGTAAACTTCAAAAAAGTGCGATACCTCCCGCAAAAAGTGTTGCGGAATGTCGCTGATATCTTTATAATCCTGAAACAGCGGGTCGTGCGCGGGAACTGCCAGCACTTTGTCATCCGCTTCATCCCGGTCGAGCATTCTGAACAGCCCAATGGGGCGCGCTTCGATGATACAGCCGGAAAAAGTCGGCTCGCTGACCATCACCAGCACGTCGAGCGGGTCGCCGTCATCATACAGCGTGCGGGGAACAAGCCCGTAATCGCCGGGATAGTGCAACGATGAAAAAAGCACTCTGTCCAACTTAATGACCCCCAACCGCTTGCCGTATTCGTATTTATTTCGTGAACCTTTGGGGATTTCGATAATTGCGTAAACCACTTCCGGCGTATCGGGACCGGTGTCCAAATCATGCCATAAATTTGTCATTGCGTATATGTCCTTTCATGTAACGTCATCTTTGAAGATAAAGGTAACACACATTGCCCGGTGCGTCAACGCCGGGACACGTTTTAACACGGCTGTTGCAAAGTAAATTTTAAGGTTGCCGGTTTTCATGATTTCACGCCGCAGGGGCGATTTGCGAGCCGCTCTTACGCATTTTCTTCCGGTTTTAACGAAAATCGGTGGCGTTGTAGGGGCACGCT
>JAJRSQ010000227.1 GCA_024278725.1 Chloroflexota bacterium | reverse complement strand
TATCACCCGAAAACCGTGTTCGACGCCGGATTGCGCCACCATCACATCGCCAACACTGCCTACCCCATCAACCACAATGTGACGATGAAGCCCTACCGTGTGCGCCGCGCCGATTTCGAGCGCACCGCCGTCGCCGCGTGGGAGGGCGTGCGCGAAATGGGGTTGTACGTCCATATCCCCTTCTGTCAGCAGCGGTGCAACTTTTGCGAATACACCGTCATTAATCCGATGACCAATGCCGAATGGGAAAATCGCTATTTCGACCTGCTTGTGAGTGAGTTGGGTTTTTATGGGAGTTTGTTGGTTACGCGCAATAAAAATTTAACCGGCTTCGACATCGGCGGCGGGACACCCGCTTTCGCCGGCGTGCGCAATCTGGAACGCCTGATGACCGCCGTGCGCGACAACTTCCGCTTTGCCCCCGGCATGGGCGTCAGTATCGAAACCACCCCCCGCATCGCGGCGGAACAGCCGGAAAAAATCGCCGCCTTCCGTCGGATGGGCATTGAGCGCATCAGCATGGGGGTACAGGTGACCCAGCTCGCGCTGGCGAAAAAACTGGGGCGGCAGTATCGCGGCTTCGACGGGTTATTGAAAGCGGTGGAGAACATTCGCCGCGCCGGATTTGAGCGGTTCAACATTGATTTGATGTATGGTTTCGCGGGGCAATCGGTGGCGGATTGGCGCGACAGCGTGGAAAAGTCGCTGGAACTGGGCGCAGAATATATCACTCTGTACCGAATGCGCTACAAAAATACACAAGTGGCAGCCCAAGCCGCGCAGGTGGAAAAATCTACCGTCACCCAAATGTACACCGTCGCCCATCAACTGCTGAACAATGCCGGGTACGCCGCCGGACGGGGAAAAAACACCTTCAGCCGCATCCCCGGCGATGACGGGTGCAGCGATTATCTCAGCCGCCGGGTGGTGCGCGGCACGCCCTATCTGGGTTTGGGGCTGGGGGCGCAATCGCTCACCCGGCACACGCTGGCATATAACCGCGGCGCGGCATCAAAAACTATTGCGCCATACGAAAAATCTGTGCGGGCGGGGCAAATCCCCGTGCAAGACATGTACGATATGCCCCGCGCGGTCAGTGCGGCAAAATTCATCGCCGTGTCATTTTATTTCGGAGAAATCAACCGACATTATTTTGCGGAAAAATTCGGGGTGTCGCTGGAAGAATTTTTTCCGGCGGAGGTGGCATTCGTGCTGGAAAACGGATTGATGGCATATCACGGCGAGTGTCTGAGTCTGACCGCAAAAGGGGTGAAAAGCTACAACGGCGTGATTGCGCTTTTTTACGCCCCTGCCGTCAAAGCCTACCTGCTCGGCGACGCGGTAAGGGTTGCGTAAATCGTATTACGTGCTACGTAAAATCACGCAATGCGCAATACTTCCTGTTGCTCTACAATTTTAGATAAGAGAAGACTAAACTTGAAACCTGAAACCATAAACAGTGAACTTAATTTCGACTTCGCCAACATTCTTTTCGGCGGCAACTGCAATATGCGCTGTCCGTTCTGCATCGGGCAGCACATCGACCCCGCCCGCACACCCGATAACCTGCGTGAGTTTCCCCCGCGCAATTTCGACACCTTCCTTGCGCTCATCCGCGCGCACAATATCACCGAAATCACTTTCACCGGCACGCGCACTGACCCGCAATTGTATTGGTTTGAGGGGGAGCTACTTCGATGGTTACGCGCAAAATTATCGAATATCCACATCTCTCTGCACACCAATGGACTGCTGGCGCTCAACAAAATGGATGTGTTCAACCAATACGACCGTGCGACGATTTCGTTTTCATCTTTCGACCCCGCCACCCACCGAAAAATCACCGGCGTGAAAAGAATGGCGAACCTGCCCGAAATTCTGCGCCGCGCCACTGTGCCGGTGAAAATCTCCGCCATCATCAACGAACACACCATCGGACAGATGGACGCATTTCTGGCGCGCTGTGCCGCCATCGGCGTGCGGCGGGTGGCGTTGCGGCGGCTCTTCGGCGATACGCGGGCGTGGGACGTCCTGCCCGGCGAAACGCCCGTGCGCTATTTTCGTAACAATCCGGTATTCAATTTCAGGGGAATGGAAGTGACCGTGTGGAATTTCCGGGAAACCAGCACCCGCGCGCTCAATCTGTTCAGCGATGGAACCATCAGCGGGGAGTATCTGCTGGCGGGGGAAATTTATTCTACATCCGTGTAATTTCGTTTGATGTCAGCGATAATTTCGTCCAGCGTCATACGCCCAAATAAAGCGTCACGCTCCTTGGTATAGTTTCCATAGCCGGTGGTAAACTGGTTCAAAAATCGAACTGTATTCACTGCGCCCAATTTTTGAAAAAGTATATTAATGGCTTCCTCTGTAATTTCAGCCAAAGGTTTTGTTTCAATGTTCATCATCATTCAATTCCTCAACTAATTCGAGTGGGGACACAACACGAACTTTCAAATCAACAACGTTTTTCGCACGCTTTAAAAATTTGTCGTCGCAGGTGCAAAAGTAATCTGCGCCACCTACATCTGCCGAAGCTAAATGCAATGCATCCAACGGCTTTATACTATATCCCTCAATCAACCTTGCTCTCTGCTCAATTTGTTTGTCGAAAACAACAAACTTTTCGGCATTAGCCAGTACAGTTAATCCAAATAGTCGCCGTACTTTTTTCGGGTTTTGCTGTGTTTCATACAACAACACCGTCGATGACAGCAATTGCAATTTACCGGCATCACATAATTCAATGATACCCAATATCGCATCAGCCTCTAATATAATACGCAACTGATTTTTGCTGTCTAATGGACGCTGCAAACAGCACGTGTCAAGATAGATTTTCATAATGAGAGTATATCATATTTCAACTATTTTATAAACCTTTTCAGCGATGGAACCATGGCTGTTGCAAAGTAAATTTTAAGGTTGCCGGTTTTCATGATTTCATGCCGCAGGGGCGATTTGCGAGCCGCTCTTACGCATTTTCTTCCGGTTTTAACGAAAATCGGTGGCGCTGTAGGGGCACGCTGCAGCGTGCCCCTACATTTCCTGCGCAAAGTATTGTTTGTCAAGCGACTTTGCAACAGCCCTGGCGATGGAACCATCAGTGGGGAGTATCTGCTGGCGGGGGAAGCGCCGACGGCTCGCGCTGGACAAAAAAGCGACGACAGGAAATCATCCTGCCGCCGCTATAAGCCAAAAGTCGGTTTGACGAGCCTGAACGTCAGTTCAAGGCGCTATCCGGCGCGCACAAATATCAGTTGACACCCCATTGGTCGTCGTCGAGGTCAACAATCCGCGTTCTGTTCTTTTTCTGCCTTGCGTCCCAGTCAATCTTCGCCAGCAGATAGGCGAAACCGGTGCCTTCAGATATTTGAACCGTTGTCGCGCCGCCGGTCTTCATATTGCCGCTCACTGTTCCCTCAAGCCCGTCCGTCCCCACCGAGAGGTCCACCGTGGCATTATTGTCAAAGCTATTAGCCAATGAAGCTTCCATCACCACAAACACCTGATGCGCAATTCGAGCATCATTACCCCAATTGATGAGGTCGTTCAGCCGGCGGGGGGAGTTGTTCGCCGCGCGCTTCATTTCATTGTTTGAAACGCTGAATTTTACCAGCTTCAACTCACCGGATCGTAGCTTATTGAAAGTTGCCGCACCGGAAAAATTGACCGGAACGCCTTTGACAATGACGGAAACCGCCGTATCAAACGCACTTGATGACGTTCTGGAGAAATCAATATCCACGACGGTGGATTTAACCGCATCAAACTTGCGGGGAGGAATTCTGTCTTTGACCTCAAGGTAATTCTGACCGGTAATCGGGGTTCGTTTTTCGCCGATACTGCCAAGTTCGACCTCTTCAGCCTGCCCTCTGAAATAACGCACACCCCCGAACGTAAGATGGTTCTCTTTCACTACAACATTAGCCATTTCGCGTCTCCTTCGCGGTCTACTTCCGCACTAAGTTTTTCATAGTTCGGCAGATAACTTACCCGAAAACAATGAAATAGCAAAAAGTTGTTGTTAATTTTATTTTATTTACTATAATAAAAGAAAATATTGTTATTCGGGGAAAGACACAAAAACGCTCATAGCACAACTCATTTTTCGATTTTAAGGGGGATAACGTGCAAAATTTCCAGGGCGGGGACTATCTGCTGACGAAGGAAATCGAACGCAGATTTTCGCAGATAAAAATTTAAACCTGCGTTTCTCTGTGAATCTGCGCTACCTGCGTTCTACCCCCTCCGCAGCCGACCCAGCGGCAGTGCCGACCATATCAGCGACATATCCGGCTGGCGGAAACCGCCGACCGCCGACAGCACGCCGATATATACCGCCCCGCCGGCAACCAGCATCAGCAGGTGGTTACCGCCGAAGAGCGCCCACATCACCGCACCCATCGCCGCGGCAGCGACCGCCGGTCGCCACACCACGTCGAACCACGGCACAACCGTCAGATTCTTCCGCACGGAATAATAAAACGGGATGAGCAGCGACCATTCGGACAAAATGGTGGTGATTGCCGCTGCGCGATAGCCGTATTTCGGCACCAGAATCAAATTCGCCACCACGTTGAAGGTCACGCCGATGATGAAGGCTTTGGTCAAAAATCGCTGCTGGTCAATCGCAATCAGCACATATTGAGTCACCTGATTGATGAAGCTGAAGGGCAGAAACCAAATCAGCAATTGCAGGGCAATCATCGAATGGGGCAGATATTCCTGCCCGCCCAAAAGAAGAATCAACTCGCGGGCGATGAACGGCGTGCCGACCGCCAGCGGAATCGCCAGCATTTCCAGCAGCCGCAGCGAAAGAATGTACGCCCGCACCAGCGAATCGCGCGAGCCGCTGGCGTACCGGCTCATCAGCGGGAAAATTGCCAGGGTGAAATACTGCGGAATGATATTGATTCCATCAATATATTTATATGCCGCATTATAATAGCCCACTGCGTCATCGCCCCAGGTGGGCTTGAGGATGAAGACATCAATGCGGAAAAAGACGGTGGAAAGGAGATGGTTTATCATCAGCGGCAAACTTTCCGACATCATTTTCCGCTGCAAGCCGGTATCCCGCTCCAACCGGGGATGGAAAATTTTCCGCCAGAAAATCGCCCCCAACACCAGCACCGACACCAGGTTACCGACCATCGACACGCCCGCCAGCCCCACAATCCCCCAGCCGATGAGCAGCGCCAGCGCGCCCAGCGAAACCCGCGTCACGGTGGTGATGGTCGCAATGAACGCCGGATATTCCGCCTGCTCATAAGCGTAAAACAGCGCAGTCAGCGCGTCGGCAATGTTGCTGAGGAACATCCCCAGCACAAAAAGCGCCACCGTCCACACCACGTCCGGCGTCAGATTGCCGGTGATGAAATAGAGCGCCAGCACGCCCCCGATGAGCGGCACGGCGATGAGCCACAGCACCGCCCGCAACTGCACCACATTCAGCAAATACCGATTGCCATCCGCGTGATTGCGCGCCACTTCGCGGGTGAGCAACGTCCCCAGCCCGAAACGGGTCAGGATTTCAAAAAGGACGACCAGCGACACGGCGAAGGCGTACCGCCCCACGCCCTCCGGGGCGAGGATACGCAACATCAGCAGGGCGAAGGCGAAATCAATCAACCGGTTGAGCAACGCCAGCACCATCGGCGCGACGCTGTTTTTCGCCACCCGTTTG
>JAJRSQ010000226.1 GCA_024278725.1 Chloroflexota bacterium | reverse complement strand
GGCGCCATCACCCCCACCATTGACGGGCTGCATCTGACGAATGCCACCGGCGACGGGCTGGCAATCGGCGGGAGCGCGGCGCCACGGGTGCAAAACAGCGTGATGTTCGCCAACAGCGGGAACGGGATTCGGAACGCGGGCTGCGCGGGCGATTTCCGGCACAATACGATATATGGCAACGGCGACGACGGTTTTTGGAATGACACCGCCCTACCCTCCTTCGCCAATAATATTTTGATGAATAACTCCGGCGCGGGCATCAACAGTGCGGTCGATTTGACCGTTTTCGCCAACGATATTTTCGGGAACGGGAATGTGGTCACCGGCACAATGACCGACCCGACGGGGAGCAACGGCAACGTGAGCCTCGACCCGGCATTTGCGAATGCGGCGGGCGGCGATTTCCACCTGACTCTCGCTTCGGGGGCGTTGGGGCGCGCAGATGGCAACTATGCCACCGCCACCGACTTCGACGGAGACGCACGCCCGCAGGGGCAAACCGCGGACATCGGCGCGGATGAAGCCACCAGCTACCCCGATGTGCGCTTCATCGCCGACGGGAACAAAACGGGCATCGCCGGTGGCGCGGATGTGATTTTCTCGCACCAACTGACCAATCTCGGCTCCCTGCAGGATACTTTCAACATCACATTCACCAATCCCTCCACATGGAATGTGCAGGTTGCGCCCACCGGCGCGGTGACGCTTGCCAGCGGCGCGAGCCAAACCGTGCTGGTCACGGTGACGATTCCGGCGGGCGCACCGCCGGGGCTGGCGAAAACCATCCTGCTCACCGCCACCTCGCAGAGCAACGCCACCATCTTCGACACCGTGACCGATGTCGCCAGCGTGCGCATCACCCCCGGCGCGGATTTCACCCCGGCGTATGTGAATTATGTTGACCCCGGCGACACCATTGTTTTGTCGCACGTGCTGACCAACACCGGCAATTACACCGATTCTTTCGCCGTTACCCTGACCTTCGACCCCGGCAATCTCACCGGCGATAGTTGGGGAACCCTGCTCCCCACCTCCCCCTACACCGAAATTGTGGCGGCGGGACCCTACACCTACACCCTGGCGCAAAGCCAATCCATCACCATTCGGGCGGAAGTGACCGTACCCCCCTTCGCCGAAGCCGATTTGCAGAATACCTTCTATCTGCACGCCGAATCGCAGGCAGACCAGGGCGGCGCGCCGCACTTCTCCACCGTCACCACCGATACCATCATCGCCAATGCCATCTCCGGCGACCGTTACATCAGCCCCGTCGGCGACGATTTCATCAACAACTGCACCGTCTCCGGTCAACCGTGCGCCACCATCAAACGCGGGTTGGAAACGGTCTCCATCGGCAACACGGTTTTTGTGGCGCGGGGCGTCTACACCGAAAATAACCTCAAACTGAATGGCGACATCACCCTGCAAGGGGGGTGGGATGGCGCGGACTTCGCCAGCCGCAGCGGGAACCCTTCCCTGACCATCATCGACGGCAACGGCGCCGACCGGGTACTGTGGGTGCTGAACGGCAGTCCGTTGATTGAAGGTTTCACCATCCGCAATGGGAACAGCAGCGCCAACGGCGGCGGGCTGTATGTGGATGGCAGCGCCTCGCCGACGGTGAACGGGAACATTTTCCACGGCAATACCGCCAACAGCGGCGGCGGTATTGCGGTGAAAAGCGGACAACCGCTCATTCAAAACAACGTGCTGCATGACAATCGCGCCGGTTTTGGCGGCGGGATGTATGTCGCTTCGGCGGGGAACGCGCGGCTGTTCAACAATACCGTCATCAGCAACACCGCCGATTATGGCGGCGGGGCGTACAACGGCAGCGGCAACACCATCATCTCCAACACCATTGTCGCCAGCAACACCGCCACCATCAGCGGCGGCGGCGTCTACAACAGCAGCGGCGTCATCGCCATGGATTACAACGACTTTTTCGGGAACAGCGCGCCCGTTTATACCGACAGCAACGTCGCCACGGGCGCAAATTCGCTGGCGGTGGAACCCGATTTGACCGACATCGCCGGGTTGGATTTTCATGTGAACCTCAGTTCGCCATTGGTGGACACAGGCGACCCGAACAGCGGCAACCTGACCGATTTTGAGGGGGACATCCGCCCGGTGGATCAGGGATTCGACATCGGCGCGGATGAGTTGGCGGGCTGTCTGGCGCAGATTCAGCGCACCGGAAAAATCTACGGCAACGTCCAGCAGGCGGTGGACATCGCCATCAGCGGCGACATCATCCGCTTGAGCGGCTACTGCCGGGGCGTGCATCCCGTCACCCTCGGCGGGCAAACGCTGTACCAAACGGTGCATCTGACCAAAGCCGTGACCCTGCAAGGGGGCTGGGACAGCCAATTCAGCCAGCAGAACCAGCCGAATGTCACTTTCGATGCGGAAAATCTGGGGCGCACGCTGCTTATCAGCGGCACGGTCAGCCCCATTATCGAACGGGTCACGTTCATCAACGGGAACGCCTCCGGTTTGGGCGGCGACCCGTCGGGATTGGACGCGGGGGGCGCGATATATATTTTCGACGGCGCACCGCGCTTCGATTTCAACAATATTTCCAACAGCACCGCCGACCTCGGCGGCGGGGTGTACAATTACGGCGGCAGTCCCGTCTTCACCGGCGATAAAACCGGCGGACGTTTCAACCGGGTTTTCAGCAACACCGCCACCCTCAACGGCGGCGGATGGTACAACCGCGCGGGCAATCCGCAGTTCGACAACACCTTCTTCTTCAAAAACAGCGCCCAAAACGGCGGTGGATTCTATCTGCTCGGCGGCAATCCGGGCTTCAACCATGACAACAATCATCTTTACGAAAATCAGGCGGCGGTGAACGGGGGCGGCTTCTTCAACGATGGCGGCGCGCCGCAATTCAACGCCGATGGCATCTACAAAAATACGGCGGGCGGCGACGGCGGCGGATTTTACAATCGCAGTTCCGGCGCGTTCACCATCACCAATATGATTGTCTTCAGTAACACGGCGGGCGGCAGCGGCGGCGCATTCTTCAATTATACCGGCAGTCCCGCCGTGTGGAACGTGACCATCTTCGGGAACAGCGCGGGCGGCGACGGCGGCGGATGGTACAACCGCGCGGGCAATCCGCAGGTCATCAATACCATTTTGATGAACAACAGCGCCACCACCGGCGGCGGCATCTTCGACCTGAATCAGGGGACGGTGCGCCGCTACAATGATGTGTTCAACAATTCCGGCGGCGATTACGGCAACATCACGGCGGCAACGGGGAGCGTCGCCATCGACCCGCTCTTCGTGAATGCGGCGGCGGGCGATTTCCACCTGCTGGACACCTCGCCGGTAATTGACGCCGGCGACCCCGCCACGTGGCTCACCTCCGACTTCGACGCCCAGACCCGCCCCAGCGACCAGGGGTTCGACATCGGCGCGGATGAGTTCAGCGAATGTTTCGCCATCATCAACAACGATACCGGCACGGTGTACGGCAGTATTCAAGCCGCGCTGGACGCCAGCGCCGGCGTGAACGATGTCATCAAAGTGGCGGGAACATGTCGCGGCGTCCAAACGCGGAATTTCGGTGCGGGGGACGTGAACGCCACCGTCTTTGTGGATAAATCGCGCACCATTCAGGGCGGCTGGCGCACCGATTTCAGCCAGCAGGACGCCGTGACCACCGTGGACGCAGGTTTCCGCGGGCACATTTTCTACATCCCCGACGGCATTTCCGCCACCATCGAACGCTTCAACATTCGGCGCGGCGCGGACGGCGCAGTCTACAACATCAGCACCGCCGCCCCTACCCTGCGACAGAGCAATATTTTCAGCAATACCGGCGCCACCGGCGCGGCGATTGTGAATATCGGCGGGAATCTCATCGTTGAAAATGGCAATCGCATTTTCAGCAACACCGCCACCATCGGCGCGGGCTTTTACACCGATGGCGGCGCCCCTGCCCTGCAAAACAACTTCCTGTACGGCAATACCGCCACCGACGGCGGCGCAATCTATCTCGCCAACGGCACACCGACCATCTGGCACAACACGCTGGTGAACAACACCGCCACCGGCGGCAACGGCGCGGGGGTGTATCGCGCCGGGGGCACGCCGGACATCCGCAACAACATTGTGATGGACGGCTCCGGCACGGGTATGCATGATGGGGGCGGCAGCGGCGCGCTCGGCTTCAACATTGTGGTGGACAACAGCGGCGGCGATGGCACACTGACTGCCGCCAGCGACCTGCACACGCGCCCCACGTTTGTGAATGCGGCAGGGTTCGATTTTCATCTGGACAGCGCCAGCTTCGGCATTGATATGGGCGACCCGGCGCTGTTCGGGCTGCTGGATGTGGATATGGACGGCGACATCCGCCCGTCGAATCAGGGCATGGACATCGGCGCGGATGAAATCGGCGGCTGTTACGCCCGCATCAACGAAGCGCCGCCGATTTACGGCAGTCCGCAGTACGCCATCAGTCTGGCTTCCGCCGGGGATACGGTGGACGTGGCGGGCACGTGTACCGGCGTCAACACCAACGGCGGCAGCACCCAAAACCTGTTCATCGACAAAAACATCACCGTGCGCGGCGGCTGGAAAACCGACTTCTCCGCCCGCGACGCCGTCACCGTGCTGGACGCGGGCGGCAACGGGCGCGGCGTCACGCTGAGCATCAGCGGCGGCACACCCACGCTCGACCGCTTCCGCATCATCAACAGCGCGGATGGCGCAATCTACAACGTGAACACCAACGGCACGGTGCAAAATAACGTGCTGTACCAAAATACCGCCATCAACGGCGCGGGGCTGGTCAACGCGAGCGGGAATCTCGCTTTTTGGCACAACACCGTTTTCAGCAACACCGCCACCGGCAATGGCGCGGGGGCATATATTTCCGGCGGCAGCCCGGTCATCCGAAATAATATTTTCGCCAAAAACAGCGCAACGGACGGCAGCGCGGTCTTTGTGGCGGGCGGCTCGCCGAGTGTGGATTACAACAATACGTGGCTGAACACCGGCGCGAATTACGGCGGCATCGGCGCGGGGGCAAACGATGTGACCGACACCGACCCCCTTTTCGCCAGCCAAGACCCCGCCAACGCCGACTTCATGAAGCTGACCAAACCCTCGCCGGTGATTGACGCGGGCGACCCCGCTTCCCCGGTGGGCGACGATTTTGAGAGTCAGATTCGCCCCAGCAATCTGGGCTTCGACCTCGGCGCGGATGAGTACGCGGTCTGTCTGGCGAAAGTGGTCTCTTCCGGGCAAATTTACGGACACCCGCAGGACGCGGTGAACGCCGCCAACGCGGGCGACACCATCCAAATTGCGGGCGAATGTCAAATCCGCGCGGGGGAATCGCAGGTGGTGCTGGTGAATAAAGACCTCACCTTCACCGGCGGTTGGGATGAAACCTTCTCGACGCGGGATGTCGCCACCATCGCCATTCTGCGCGGCTCCAGCGCAGTGAATCAGGGGCGCGTGGTGGTGGTCAACAGCGGCGTCACCGCATCCTTTGAAACCTTCACCTTCACCGATGGCGCGGCGGACAACGGCGGCGCAATTTACAACACCGGCACACTCACCCTCAACGACCCGATGGTGGTGATGAGCAGCACTGCCACCATCAACGGCGGCGCAATTTACAACACCGGCACGCTCTATCTGAATGATGACGGCAGCAATGACGGCTTCTTCATTTACAACAACACTGCGGCAGCGGACGGCGGCGGGATTTACAACACCGGTACGCTCGACATGACCGGCGTGGAAGCGCCCTCGTCCAACACTGCCACCGGCGGCGACGGCGGCGGCATCTACAATAGCGGCACGGTCTCCATCCACAACGGGCTGGTTTCCAAAAACCGCGCCCCGCTCGGCGCGGGCGGCGGGATGTTCAACGCCGCATCGGGCGTGATTTCGCTGACCAACGTCTACCTCGGACAGAATTTCGCGTCCGGCGACGGCGGCGGGCTAGCGAATGCGGGCGGCACGGCGACCCTCAACTTCAGCACCATCCGCGAAAATACCAGTTGGGGCAACGGCGGCGGCGTGTATGATACGGGCACGCTCTCGCTGGATAATTCCATCGTTTACAGCAATACCGCCGTCACCGATGGCGGCGGCATCAAAAGCAGTGCGCCCACGGTGAATTACACCGATTTCTTCCAAAATACCCCCAACGACGGGCTGACATCCTGCCCCAACTGCCGCTTCGACCAAGACCCGCTGTTCATCACCTCGTGGGTTCCCGCCGTCACCTCCCCGGTGATTGACACCGCCGACGCCGCCAGCACCCTCAGCGATGACTGCTGCGGCAATGGTCGCCCGCACAATGCCGGGTATGACCGGGGGATGTATGAAGTCATCCTCCGCCGCGACGCGCTGTTCAACCACGATTTGGAAGGCTCAACCGTGCCGGGCGACGCCGTGGACGGCATCCACACCAAATACGCCGACCCCGGCACCACAGCGGTCTTCACCCACACCCTGCAAAATACCGGCTCGGTGACGGATGTGTTCAGCATCACCATTCAAAGCAGTTCGCAGGGCTGGGCAACCCTCACCTCATCGCCGGTGGTGACGCTGGCGAAAAACGCCATCACCAATGTGGTGGTGAGCGTCAGCGTCCCGGCGGGAACCATCGCCGGGGTGACGGACGACACGGTGGTGAACATCACCTCACAACTTTCCCAGTTGGATGGCGCATTCAGCGCATCCACCGAGGGGACGGTGAGCACCCAACTCACCGACCGCACCATCACCAATGAAATTGTGGATTACCGCATCAGCAACAACAGCGGCGCGGGCGCGCCCGGCGACACCCTGACCTACACCCACATCGTCACCAATGCGGGCAACATCACCGACACCCTCAACATCTTCCTCGACCCGCAATACGCCGATATGGCAATCGTCAGCCCGCCGACGCTCACCGTGCCCATCAGCGGCACGGGGTTGCTCACCGTAACCGTCACCCTGCCCGATTGGGTCGCCGGGGGGATTGATGATACCGGCTATGTCATCATCCGCCCGCAGCAGCACCCCGACGCGGAAACCGCCGGCGCGGATACCACCGCCATCAGCTACACCACCGGCACGCGGTACATCAGCCCGGACGGCAACGACGGCGACAACAGCCCCGATGAAACGGTGAAATGGAACAACTGCACCAACCCGACGGTCGCGCCGTGCCGCACCTTCGCCCACGCGCTGGCGCAAGCCGCCCCCGGCGATACCATCAACGTGGCGGCGGGCACATACACCCAAACCATCACCGCCACCATCGGCGCGCAAACCGTCAGCCAAATATTGTATCTGGACAAACCGCTCACCATTCGCGGCGGATTCTCCACCGCCGACTGGACAACATCCCTGCCCCAAACCAATGTAACCACCCTCCAGCCGACCACGGGGCGCGGCGTGTTCATCATCACCGGCACAAATGCCATCACCCTGGACGGGCTGCGCATCACCGGCGGCGACACCACCGGCTATACCCCGAACGCGGGCGGCGCAGTCATCAACAACGGCGCACAACTGACCGTGCTGGCATCGGAATTTGACGCCAACGGCGCAGACAAGGGCGGCGCAATTTACAGCACCGGCGCACTCACCATCGCCAACAGTATTTTCGCCAACAATTTCAACAGTGCGATTTACGCCATGAACGGCGATACTCTGGCGGAATACAACACTTTTTACGGCAACAACACGGCAGTGGAAGCGAATGGATTGGGCGGCGGCATCTATCAGGATAGCGGCACGCTCACCGTGCAGAGCAATATTTTCATCACCAACACCGCGGCAATCAGCGGCGGGGCAATTTATGCCGCCACAGGCGTCACCACCACCATCAACACCAACCTCTTCTTCGGCAACAGCGCGGGCATCATGGGGAGCAACCCCATCACCGCCGACCCGCAGATGGTCAATCCCGCCGGCGGCGATTTCCACCTGATAAAAGGTTCGCCCGCCGAGGACACGGGACTGACGCCGCTGACCGGCATCAGCGACGATTTTGAGCGCGAATATCGCCCGCAAATCGGGTATGATTTGGGCGCGGATGAACGCCAGCACGTCCCGGGCGTGACCATCGCCCCCGATTATACCGCCACCATCAACGGCGGGGGGAATATCGTTTACACCCATCTCATCACCAACACCGGCGAAGACACCGACACCATCACCCTCGCTACCGGCAGCAGTCGCGGCTGGGCGGACTTTTCGCAAGTGCCGCTGACGGTCACCCTGGCGGCGGGGCAATCCGCACCGGTCACAGTCACGGTCACGGTGGGGACGCTCGGCGGGGAAAGCGAAACCAGCATCATCACCGCCACCTCCGGCGTGGCGCAGCAGCAATTGGGACAAAACGTGTTCGACACCGCCACCGATGTGACCACCGTCCGGCAAACATTCGGCGTGCAATTCGCGCCCGACCGCAACACGTCCGCCGCCGCCGATTCGGTCATCACCTTCACCCACACCCTCACCAACACCGGCAACGGCAACGACACCTTCGGCTTCGCGGCGAGCAACTCGGCGGGCTGGACGGTCGCCCTGCTGCCCGCCGTGACCCTCTCGCCCGCGCAGACGCGCACGGTAGTGGTCAGCATCACCGTACCGGCGGGAAGCGGCGGTATGAGCAGCGTCTCCACCATCACCGCCACTTCTCAAATCAGCCCGACGGGCGCGGCTGCCGGTGTGACCGATTCCGTGACCGTGCCGCTGGTGCGGGGCGTGGTCATCCAGCCGAACGGAAATGCCGTCGGCGTGGCGAACAGCACCGTCAGTTTCGAGCATACCATCACCAATACCGGCAACGCCGCCGACACCTTCGACTTGAGCGCGGTCTCCGGGCTGGGCTGGGCAATCACCCTGATTCCGACCCAAACGACCCTCTCTGCGGGCGCCGGCGCGGACATTCTGGCGCTGATAACCATTCCGGCGGGCACGGCGGGCGGCATCACCGATACCGCCACCCTCACCGCCACCTCGGCGAATGACGCGAGCGTGTTCGACACGGCGGTTGACCAAACGACGGTCATCACCCCGCCGGTCATCACCAACCCGCCGCAAAGCGTCGCCATCATCGGCGTGACGGCGGGGGTCATCAATACCGATTACACCTTCACCGCGCAGGTCAGCCCGTCCGATACCACCTTCCCGCTCACCTACACATGGCAGGCAACCGGGCAATCCACGGTAAACCACACCGGCATGAGCAGCCTGTTCGACCAAGTGATTTTCAACTGGACGACCACCGGCACGAAAACCATCACCGTCACGGTGCGCAACGCCGCCGGGCAGGTTGTGAACAGCCACACCGCCACCATCGCGTTGAACACCGTCGCCCCCACCACCGTAGGCATCAGCGGCGCAACGGGCGGCACAGTGAACCGCAGCGCCACCTTCACCGCCACCGTCGCCCCCGCCAACGCCACCCAGCCGCTCACCTACACTTGGCAAGCCACCGGGCAGACGGATGTCACCCATACCGGCGTCGCCTCACTGAACGATTCCGTGAGCTTCGCGTGGGTATCGGCGGGGAATAAAACGATTACCGTCACCGTCAGCAACGGCGCGGGGACAGCCGTCGGCACGCACAACATCACCATCAGCGCGGGAGGGATGGTTTACCTGCCCCTCATCCTGAAAAATTACACACCGAGCGCATCCACCCCCACCCCAACACCCACCGCGACCGCGACGCTCATCCCCACCGCCACCCCGACCGGCACGGCGACCATCACCCAATCGCTGTATCTGCCGCTGGTGCTGCGGGATTACGCCCCACCGACGCCGACACCGGGTCCCACCGCCACCCCAACCAATACCGCCGTGCCGACAAATACACCGCTGCCAACACCAACATCAACCGGCACGCCGCCCGCAACAGCGACGCCCACCGCGACCGCAACCGACACACCCGTGCCGACCGCCACGCCCATCGCGCCCGATTTGGTCATCACCGACCTGACCGTCTCGCCGAATCCGCCGGGGAACGGCACACCGGCAACCATTTCCATCACCATCAAAAACCAGGGTCCCGTCAATGTGGGCGTCGGCAATAATTTCTGGCTCGATGTATTCATCAACCCGGTGAGCATACCTTCGGTGGGCGATACCGGCGATGTCTTCTGGGGCGTTCAGGGGGCGGATATGACCGCCGGCGCGAGCAAAACCTTCACCGCGACCTACACCTTCAGCAGTGGCGCGGTGCAGATGTACGGGCTGGTAGACTCCGGCGGCAATATCGCCGAAAATAACGAAAGCAACAACCTTTTCGGTCCGGTGAGTTTCACCGTCGCGCGGGAAGTCCCGGACAGCGGCGTGGCGCCGGCGAACGCGCATCCGGCGGGCACGCCCACCCCGG
>JAJRSQ010000225.1 GCA_024278725.1 Chloroflexota bacterium | reverse complement strand
TCCGCATTCAAATCAATTGGGATGGAATTTCCCGGAGGTGAACAAATGGGAACTGAAGCAACCAAAGAGAAAGATACCGCCGCACAAGCGGCAACCGAAAACACGCAAGAAACCAAAACCGCGCCCACCGTCGATATGGAGGCAGTGAAAACGCTCATCGCCGAACAGGTGAACGCCACCGTTTCCGAGGCGGTGACCAAAGCCATTGAGCCGCTGACCAAAGCGCGCCCCAAAGCCGCGCCTTTCAGCGCACCGGCAGTCATCTCAAATGAACCGGCAACCAAACGCGCGGAATACAAAGAAGCGTACCTCAAATATATGCTGGGGCGCGCCAGAAGCAATGAATTCAAGGTGCTGGAAGAGGGCATTGACACAGCCGGCGGCTTCACGGTGCCGGAAGACTGGCGAAGCGAAATTCTGAAGAAGCTGCCCACGATGGCAGTGATTCGCAGTCGGGCGCGCAAAATGACTACCACGCGCGATGTACTGGTGCTGCCGAAAGTGAAATACGATGCCGATAACCGCTACACCAGCGGCGTGCGCTTCAAATGGACGGGTGAACAACCGGCGTCCTCAACTGTTCACCGCGTAACCGACCCCGGGTTTGGGCTTGAACGCATTCCGGTACACACCGCTATGGCGTCGCTGCCTCTCACCAACAACATTCTGGAAGATTCGGTGGCGAACCTGCCGGCGTTGGTGAGCCAACTCTTTGCCGAGGCAATCAGTCTGGGTGAAGACGATGCGCTTATCAATGGGGATGGCGTGAACAGCCCGGAAGGCATTCTGACCAATGCCACTGTGACCGCCGGTTATTATCCCAGCGGTGACGCCAGCGCCCTCACCGCAGATAATTTGGTGAAGATGGTATACCAAGTTCCGGCGCAGTACCGGCGCAATGCAGTGTGGGTTTTCAACAGCCAAACCGCCGCGGCTATCCGGGCGATGAAAGACAGCAATGGAAACTATTTGTGGCCCATCTTGAGCAATGTCGGCAACTTTGGGACTGCCCCTGAAACACTGATGGGATACCCGGTGCTGATTGATGAGTTTATGCCCGACATTGCAGCCAGTGCATACCCCATCCTGTTCGGTGACCTGCAGGGCTACACCATTGCCGACCGAGTGCAGTTGAGCATTCAACGCCTGAACGAAGTGTATGCGGAAAGCAACCAGGTTGTCTTCTTGGCTCGTTACCGCGTGGGCGGTCAAGTCACCGAGCCGTATCGTTTGAAAGTGATGAAAATCGCTGCCAGCTAATTAACCCTTAACCCATTTGGAGGTAAACCTAATGGATAACTTGACGTTTGTTGAATTGTTTAGCGCGGCGGCGCGTATCGCTTCCGCCAACGGCGCCGGCGCCGACCTGAAAACCTATGCCGCACCCGGTCCCGGAAACAGGCAGATGAAAGCCATTATTACCTGCGGCGCCGCGTCCGGGACAACTCCCACGCTGGATGTGAAGCTTCAGGAGAGCGATGATAACAGCACCTTCACGGACATTCCCGGGGCAGCCTTCACGCAATTGACCGCTGCCGGCAGTGAAGAAATCGGGGTGCAAACGAACAAGCGCTACCTGCGGGCGGTGGCAACCATCGGCGGTTCAACGCCGAGCTTCACCTTTGCCGTTCTGCTGATTGCCGGTAAACGGCACACCTAATAGGAGGCGGAAATGAAAGTGCAAGTGAAAAAGGCAGGTGCGTTTCTGAATAAACGCGGGCAGGCGGTTGAATACCCCGCCGGGGCAGTGATTGACGTCACGCAGGAGTATGGCGAGCGTCTGATTGCCGATGGCTGGGCAAATGAACCGAAACCGGAAAAGAAGCCTGCCCCCCGCAAAAAGAAAGGCTAACCGATGGCTGACTACTGCACCGTGGATGATGTCCGCGCCCTGCTGGGTGTGGTGGAAACCGCCGATGATGCCTTGCTGGGCACGCTAATTACCCGCGCCAGCGCGCTGATTGACCGCGTTACCCGCCGCACCTTCGCTGAGCGCACCGAAACCCGGCTCTACACGCCCACCGTGCACAATGACGGCAACCTGCTGCTGGTGGATGATGACCTGCTCTCTGTAACCACCCTGACCAACGGTGACGGGCAGGTCATCCCCGCCGGTGGGTATCTGCTGTACCCGCTCAACACCAGCCCGAAGTACGGCATAAAGTTGAAATCGGCGTACAGCTGGACCTACACCGACGACCCGGATGGCGCCATCAGCGTGGCGGGGACGTGGGGCTATTGCACCACCGCTACCCGCCCCGCCGACATTACCCAGGCGTGCGCAAGGCTGGCGTTGTGGATGTACCGCCACAAAGATGCGCCCTTCGGCAAGGCGGGTAACACCATCACCGGCGAATACGAAGTACCGGTTTCCCTGCCTCTTGATGTGGCGCGGATACTGGAAAAATACCGGCGCGCAGCGTTGGGCGGGGTGTGAGATGGCGCACCGGACGGGCAAGCTGCCCCCCGCGGGAACCTTCATCCCCGATGAATACGTGGAGTTAGACAATGG
>JAJRSQ010000224.1 GCA_024278725.1 Chloroflexota bacterium | reverse complement strand
TTTTTCCCCCGCCGACCAAATGGTCGTGGGGTAACGGTTGTTCACCGGCTGATTGTCTTGCCCGCCCACCACGTTTCCCGCGCTGTCCAGCACATGCACAAAAACGGTGTAATCGGTGGGGAAGGTGGTATCGGCGCGCCACAACAGCGTCAGCGAAATCGGCTCTCCGACGCGAAGTTCGGCGGCGGGGAGCCGATAGCCGACCAACGCCCCCACACCGGCAAATTGCGCCGCCACCGGCTGATATTCCGCCGGAAAATCCATCGCCGCCGGCACTTTCAGCGGGCGCAAAAAGAGGGTATCGCCGCTGCCATCTCCCAACGGCAACCGATTCCCCGTGCGGGGGTCGAAAACCGCTACCGCCAATTGATACCGTCCCGGCGGAAGGTCATCCTTTAAATGCAGCGTCCACGTATCCGGCACGGTATCGGTTTGCACGCGCCACAAACGGGGCGGATACGCGCCGCCGGTGGGCACGGCGGCATCGTCCACACTCCACACCTGCCGGGCATCATCCAGCAACTGTAAAACGATGAGATAATCTTCCGCCAGCGGCTCATCCGTTCGCCAAAAAAGGGTGACGGGCAATTCACCATCCGGGGGAATGACGAAGGGATACGCCGCTGAAATCAGCCGCAACGGGGGGATGGGCGCATCGAGCGGGACTGCCGCCGCATCCATCGGGGAAAGAAATTGCATCCCGCCGTTCCCCAGCCGAACCATCCCCCCCTGCCCTACCCCATCCGCGCGGGGCGGCAATTCCCCCAGCAGGTAGAATCGCAGCGGTGCATTTTCGTACCCCGCCAATGCCGATTGCGGCACGTCCAGCGTTTCTCCCGCGCGGGTGCGTGTGAGCCAATCTTCCGCCGTGCGCGCCGATGCGGTGAAAAATGTTTCCGCCACCGCCGGTTGCGCTGCCCAGCGACCATAAAAATCCGTAAATCCCATCCCCGCCACAATCGCCAGCCATGCCAATGCCAGCCACACGCCCCGGCGCACCCGCCGAGCCAGCCACGCCATGCCCCCCCCCAATAGCACAAACGAGGGCACGGCAGCGGCAATCAGCCGCAGGGGGTGCGGCGCTTCAATGGCGAGCACGCCCGGCACAATGCCCAGCGCCCACCACAGCCACACCGTCCGCCAGCGCACATCCGCCGAGCGGGTGACCGCCCAACCGAGCGCCGCAAAAAAGACCGCGCCAAATCCCCAACCGAAGGCGGCGCGATTCAGCGAGCCGAAAATCAACAGCGCGGGATTCCCCGTGCAGCAGAAATATCCCGCCGAAAGCGCCAGATTGCGCCACACCGCCGCCATCTGCGCCGCCGGCGTGGCGGCAGTGTGCCACACCCACAGCGACGACACCCGGTCGCTCACCGTGCCGGAAAGCGATTGCGTCGCCAGCCATACGGGCAGATAAACGCTCGCCGCCGTTGCCGCCAGCAATCCCATTCCGACCCACCGGCGCGGGGTGCGCCCTTTTTTCGAGAAAATCATTTCCGGCAACACGGCGACAACGGTCAGTGGCAGAATTTTCGCAGCGAGGTAGGTGTATCCCCCCACCCCAAAGGCGATTCCCGCCAGCAGATAATCCACCCACCGATTGCGCCGCCACGCCCGCAAAAAGAGCCACACCGCCACCACCGACACCGGCGGCACGAGAATTGCGCGGAAACCCAAGCGGCTGACGGGGATGAGCCAAAAAGAAGTTGCAGCGGCGAACCCCGCGAAAATCGCCGCCCGGCGGTCGCGGGCGAGCCAACGGGTGAAGGCAAAAACCAGCGCCACCGTGCCGATGTCCACCAGCACGCCGGGCAACCGCACCGCAAGGTTGGTTGTCCCCAGTGCCGAAACGGCAAGTGCCTGCAAATAAATGAACAGCGATTCCCGCCCGCCGTTGGCGAACAAAAACGGTTCGAGTGCGGGGCGCTGCGCCAGCCGCCAGGCATCAATCCCGTTGATGGCGGTATCGGGCAGAATTCCGGCGGGAATATCGGTCAGATGGTACAGCCGGAATATCGCCGCGACGAGCAAAATTGCCGCCAGCGCGAGCGCATCTATTTTTGAAAACTTTGTCGTTCGATTCATGAAGCGGCTATCCGGAAAATAGTGGTGCATTTCAAATCACGAATGGCACAAGTGGACAAATATCTCGAATTTTTATTATTCGTGATATTCGTGATTTCGTTTTTTCCAACTGCGCTGTAATTTTGCAAACAGAGTTCAGATTATTTCCCGGCGTATGAAAAATCTGTCAAGTTTACCGCCCCGTCAAGAACATCCGCCACGGGCAGGCGCGCGCCGGTTTGAGGATTATACCATCCAATCCGAACCGTGTAACTTCCGGCGGGGACATCCGCCAGCGAAACCGTGTGCGGGTCGAAAATCGTCTCGCCCGCCGCCCAGAATCCGGTGGGATACAACCCGCTCACCGGCGGCGCATCATTCTGCGCCACCACCGCACCCGCCGCATCCAGCACATGCACAAACACCGTGTAATCGGCATCGGGAGTCGCCAACGCATCCCAAAATAACTGCAATTGCAGGGTGTCTCTTTCAGGTTCGATGGTGTAGCCCGCCAGCCGAATCACGTCGCCGAAACGGATGTCGGCGGCTTGCGCGGCTTGGGTGGGCGGGATGGAACGGGCGGGTTGCCCGCCAACTTTCACCGGACCCAGCCGCACACTGTTTTGCGGCAGAGATTCGCCATTTGCCACCAACGGCAGCGGCGAAGCCGTGGCATTCCCCGCCGGATACAACCCCACATCGAGCCGGTACATGCCCGGCGGTGCATCGACGCGGACGGGGACGGCATACCGGTCAATCACCACTTCCCCTTTTTGCCACAACAGAGTGCGATAATATTTCTGCGGAATGCGGTCTTCGCCGCCGAATTGGGCTTGGTTTTCCGCGTTCAGCAGATGGTTGAACACGGCAAAATCGCCGTTGGTTTCTGTGAGGCTCTGCCACACCAGCGTCACCTCAAACGCGCCGCCGGGGTCAACCGTCCGCGCCGAAAGGTCGTACCCCGCCAGCAAAAAACGGTCGGCGAAGTTGGCGTTCAACGGGCGCGACACCGTCGGCAGTTCGGTGAGCCGCCGGTTCGTCCGGACGGAAACAAAATTCGCCACCGTGCGAGATTCGCCGCTCGCGGATTTCACCCGCAGGGCATACGCCCCCGACTGCCATGTCCAATCCACCCAAAAGAGGGCGAAGGTCTCTTTTTCCCCGCCGAATGTCACCACCGGCGAAAATTCATCCCCATTGGGATTTTGCAGCGTCACCGTCGCGTTCAATTCCGCCACCCGCACCGCGATGGTACTGCGGAAACGGTACGGTGCAGTAACGGGCAGACGGTCGCCGCGGGGGAGAAGGGCTGCCCCCGCCGATTCAGCCGTTGGCGCAATCGGCGGCACGGGAAATTCGACGGTGGCAATCGCCGCGCCGTCCGCCGTCGGCACGTCCACCCGCGCCGAGGCGGGGCGTGCGCCGGACAACACCGGCACGGGGATGGTATCGAAAACGGTATCGCCCGTTTCCCATGCGCGGGTGGGATACCGCCCGTTCACGGGCATGCCCAACCACTGCCCCACCAAATTTCCGCCATCATCGAAGAGCGTCACCCGCGTGCGAAAATCTTTTTCCGCCACCGATTCGACGCGCCAGCGCAGGGTCACGGGGAACACCGACTTTTCCCGCCCCGGCGGGGGGAAGTCCACCCCCACCAACCTTTGCCCGGCGATGGTTTCATTCAACGGGACATCGGGCGCGGGGAAAGCGGCAACACTGCGCACGGGCAGCGGCGGGGTGTTCGCCAGCGTGATGCGGGGAAAATCAACCCGCGCATATGCCGCCAGCAAAAAGAGAACCATCATCCCGATGGGAAAAATTCGTTTTCCGGCACGTCCGGGGGAAATCTTTTTCGGAAAAATTGCGAACAGAAAAATTGCCGTCAGCGAAAAAAGCGCGGGGAAAAGGACGTGCCGCCCCTGCGCCGTTTCGGGGATGTTTTGGGTGAGCACATAACGCAGCAACGGCAATGGCACAAAGAGCAGCAAATGCCCCACGGCGAAAAGAGCCATTCGGCGGGGGAGGCGGTTGCGGAAAAATTGCACCGTCACCCACCCTCCGGCAACCGCGGAAACAATCGCGAGGGGCAACCACCATCCGAGCGGCACATCGTCCCCGGCGAACCAGAGCGAAACGAAAAACTGCCGCCCCCATTCGAGCCAGTTCAGCGCGAACACATTCGCCGCTATGCCCCCCGCGCCGCCGATGCCCAACGATGCCGCCACTTGGTGCGAGGCGGCATCTCGCCCACCGAGCAAAAACGGCGCCAGCGAACCCTTCAGCCAACCCAGCGAATCAATCCGGTTGAAATTGGCAATCACAAATCCGAACCACCACCCTGCCCCAATCACCATTCCGCCGAAATATGCGCTGAGCTGGCGAAAAGTGGGCAATCGGCGCAACAACAGCCAGAGCAAAACGATATCCAGCGAGAGGAAGAGCGCACTGTATTTCGCGGTGAGCGCCAACCCTGCAACCAGCCCCAAAGCGGCGTATCGTCGCCATCCGCCGCGCCGATGAAACAACGGCAGCAGCAAATTCAAATAAAGCAGCACCAAAAACGCCAACAGGGTATCTTCATTCAAAACAGCGCTCATTTGCAGATAACGCGGCATCGCCGCCACCAGCGCCGTGCCCGCCAATGCGCCCGTCGCCGGGAATATCCGACGCAAAAGAGCATACAGCATCAGCAGTGCCAGCCCGCCCCACAACAGCGAGGCGAATCGCGCCGCATGCCAACCGCGAACGATGCCGGTGTAGGGGGGCAATTCGTCATCGGTGTGCAGAATGCTGTACGGCGGATTGCCGTCGGTGGGGAGGATTCGACGCGGATTGTCGCCGATATTTTTCAGCGATTGCACCCCGTCGGTGCGGAAAAGCTGCGCCAGCGCCGCCGCGCCAACGTGATACAACGGGGATTTGTCGGAGCGGTAACCGGCGGCGGTTCGCTCTTCCAGAGATGTGGGCAGCGCACGGTTTTCGGCGATGTATGAAATGTATTGAAATTGCGCCGGTTCATCAGGCGCTTCGCCCAGGGGGATGGAAAAACTTAAATGCGCGGCAATTATTGCGTATGCACCAATAATCACCGCCAAAATAATGTGGTTTCGGTTGGGAAAAAATCGAGTGGTCAGCACGGTCATCCGTTTCTCGGCACAAAAAAGGCGTTGATGGTTTATAAACCATCAGCGCCTTTTTTGCAAGATGCCACATTCTTTACGGCTCAATCACTTCTTTGCCGCCCATATACGGGCGCAATGCCGGCGGAACGATGATGCTGCCATCCGCCTGCTGGTAATTTTCCAGCACGGCAATCATCATGCGCCCCGGCGGCAGCCCCGAGCCATTCAGGGTATGCACGAATTCCGGCTTGCCCCCATCTTTGCGGCGGAAGCGGGCATTCACCCGCCGCGCCTGAAAATCGGTGACGTTGCTGCATGAGCTGATTTCTATCCATTCTCCGCTGCCGGGACTCCACACTTCCAAATCGTATTTTTTCGCCGCGGCAAATCCGAGGTCGCCGGTGCATATTTCCACCACCCGATACGGAATTTCCAATCGTTGCACCAATTCTTCCGCGTGCTGAATAATCTCTTCCAAAGCGGTGTAACTGGTTTCCGGCGTGGTATACTGGTACATTTCCACTTTTTCGAATTGATGCACCCGTTTGATGCCGCGCACATCGCGCCCCGCACTGAATTTTTCGCGGCGGAAACAGGGCGTGTGCGCTACAAATTTCAGCGGCAAATCCTCTTCATTCAAAATTTCATCGGCGAACATGTTGGTCAGCGGCACTTCTGCCGTGCCGATGAACCAGTAATCTTCTTCGGCATCATAATACATGTTGTCGCGGAATTTGGGCAGATGCGCCGCGCCGACCATCGCCTTTTCGCGCACCATGAACGGCGGATAAATTTCGGTGTAGCCATGGTCATTCACGCCCACATCCAAAAACCAGTTTACCAGCGCGCGATGCAGTGCCGCGCCCGCCCCACGGAACATATAAAAGCGCGAGCCGCTCATTTTGATGCCCCGCTCAAAATCAATGATGCCGAGTTTTTCGGTCAGTTCCCAATGTGGTTTGGGCTGAAAATCGAACTGCGTCACATCGGTTTCGTCGCGGGGATACCACGTGCGCACCACCACGTTATGGTCTTCATCCGGACCGACGGGCACGCTGGGATGCGGCATATTCGGAACCCACAACAATTTTTCGTTGAGGTCGGTTTCAATTTGATGCAACTGTTCATTCAAGGCGCTAATCCGGTCGCCGATTTCGCTCATCCGCTTTTTCTGCGCCTCGGCTTCCGCCCGTTTCCCCTCGCGCATCAGCGCGCCAATCGCCTTCGAGCAGGTATTCCGCTCGGCGCGCAGGGCTTCCACTTTTTTCAGCGTGTCCCGCCGCGCTTTATCGAGTTCTAAAATTTCATCAATGGGCGCTTCGGTGTTTAACTGCTCCAGCGCCGCTTTCACTTTTTCGGGATTTTTCCGAATAAAGTTCAGGTCAAGCATAGTTCCTCCGATTTTTTGAACGTTTTACAGCAAGCCAACGGTTTCCAATGTCTGTTTGATGGTCTTTTGTTGCGCCTCGGTGGCAGACAACAGCGGCGGTCGTGGCTCCCCGGCAGAATATCCGAGCAGGGTCATGGCGTACTTCAAGCCGCCAATGCCATACGAGCCGCCTGTCACCTCCGAGATGGGTTGCAGCAAATTGTGCAACCGTTGAACTTCCTCAAAATTCTGCGCCTGTGCCGCGCGGAACAACGCCACACAAATTTCCGGCGCAACATTTGCCACCGCCAATACCCCGCCCGCGCCGCCGGAAATCAATGACTGGGCAAACGTGGGCAAGTTACCGCTGAAGACCACAAAATCGGCGGGGGATTGCCGCACGGCGGCGGCGAAAAACTGGCTGTTGCCGGAACTGTCTTTCATCCCGATGATATTGGGGTGTTCTGCCAGCGTCAGCACCGTCTCCAGTGCAATGGTCACCCCGGTGAAGGCGGGCATATTATACAGCAGCACGGGGATGGGGCTGGCATCCGCCACGGCGCGATAATGCCGCTCCAGCGCGGTGGCGGTCATCAACGGACGATAATACGACGGGGTGACCACCAGCGCGGCATCGGCGCCGATGCGCGCCGCCTGTTCGCACGCGGCGATGGTATCGGCGGTGCTTTCACGCCCGGTGCCCACCAAAAGGGTCATCCCCTCAACCATTGAGCCTTTGGCGGTGGTGATGATTGCCACCCGTTCATTTTCGGACAGCAGCGGATTTTCACCCGTTGAGCCGCACATCAAATAGCCGTGCAATCCATATTGATTCCAACGGTGAATATTCGCGCGCAATGCGTTCAAATCCACCGAACCATCTTCCCCAAACGGGGTGATAACCGCCGGGAAAATACCTTCCAAAACCAGTGCCATCATATACCTCCTGCCGAATGCAATAAAAAATCCCCCACCCATGAAAGGGCGAAGGATATTCGCGGTGCCACCTTTCTTCTCCTGCCATATGCGGGCAAGACTTTCGAGCGCGGTATCGGGCGCAACCCGGCTGACTCATCGCCAATCCGGCTCCGGAGCGGAACGCAACACAGCGGGGAACGCTTTTCAGCCACCAGCGTCTCTCTGTACCCCGGCTCGTGCTACTTTTCTCCTTCATCACCTACGTCCAAATTATACCGTTTGGCAGAGGGGTTGTCAAGCCGAAATTTCACAGTGTCGCGCAGCAGCTCACGCCGGTAGCCGCCGCGCACACCGAAGCAACATCCGGCACGTGGACGCCAAACTGCGCCAGCCCCAGCGAAACATCGTACAGCGGAAAGCCCATCACCCCGGCGTAGCAGCCTTCCCAGCAGGCAACCGGCGCAAATTCACGGTGCTGAATGGCATACGCGCCCGCCTTGTCCTGCGGGTCGCCGGTGGCAATGTACGCCTCAATTTCCGCGTCGGTATAATTTCTCATGCGGATGGTGGTACTGTTGAGCGCGGCATACTTCTGCCCCGTTTCCGCTCGCACCAACGTCACCGAACTGAGGACAAAATGCTGCCGGTTGCGCAATTGCCGCAAAATTTCGCGGGCGTGCGCGGCATCCGCCGGTTTGCCCAGCACGGCATCCCCCAGCACAACGATGGTATCCGCCGCAATCACCAGCGCCTGCGGATGTTCCTTCGCTACCACTGCGGCTTTTTCATCGCTCAACCGGCTCACCAAATCGTGCGGCGCTTCTCCCGGATGCCGCCGTTCATCAATATTGGCGCTGCACACCGAAAAAGGCAGGTCGAGTTGGCGCAAAAATTGCTGCCGCCGGGGCGATTGTGATGCCAGAATTATCGGGAATGGCGTGTTTATCATGTGGCATCGGTCTCCAACGAGGCGAGAATATCATCCAACAAATCATCATCGGAAAAAGCGCCCTTGCGAAGCAACGTTTGCACCCGCCCCGCCAGCCGCTCTTTATCAAATTGGGTGAGCGATTTTGCGGTCACCACCACCACCGGGATGTGTTTCAGCGCGGCATCGTTTTTCAACTGCTCCAGCACCGAAAAGCCGTCTATGCCGGGGAGCATCAAATCGAGCAATACCAAATCGGGGCGCTCTTTTTGGATGAGTTGCAAGCCGGTCTCACCATCCGCCGCGTCCATCACCTGATATTTCCCCCGCGCCTGCAATATTCGACGCAGCAACCGCGCGGCGTTGGGGTCATCTTCGACAATGACAATGCGCTGAACCCGCGTATCCAAATTATCCAGCACCGAGAGAACACCTTCGCCCGTATCCGGGGTGATGATGTCCGCATGCGGCGCTTTGATGCGCCGGTCGTCCAGCAGATATTTTTCCACCGGAAAGGTGTGCCCGGAACAATTGACCACCACCGTTTCATCCGGTTTGATGATTTTGCGGCTGATCATTTTGAACAGCCCGGCAAACGCCATCGCCGGGGCGGGTTCCATCGAAACGCCTTCCAATTGCGCCAGCACATGCATCGCATGAAAAGCATCATCATCGGAAACCGCCGCGAAATGCCCGCCGTGTTCCAGCACAATCTTCCGCAAATGGGGATAGACGTCGCCGGGATTGCCGGTGGCGACGGTGGCAATCAACGTTTGGGGAATGTCAACCGGCTCGGCGCGCTCTAACTTGGCATTAAAGCTGTTCACCATCGGCGCGCAACCGGCGGCTTGGATGTGCGCCAACTTCGGCAAACGGTCAATCAAGCCCATCGCTTTCAGTTCCACAAATCCCTTCCACACCCCCACGGGTCCCAATCCCCCGCTGACTGCTTGGACATACCAATCAGGGGGGATGAACGTGCCATCCTTCCGCACCCCCAATTGCTCGGCAATTTCAAAAGCCACGGTTTTCATGGCTTCCTTCGCGGCAATATTTTTCACGCCTTTGTCGTAAAACAGATGCTTCCGCTCGGCAAAACGGGCGGCAACTTTTTTGGTTCGGTCATATGAGGCGGTAACTTTGATGACCTCTGTGCCATAGAGCGCAATTTCCCGCATTTTTTCTTGCGGCACGGCGCTATTTAAAAACGCCCAAACTTTTATCCCGGCGCGCACCGCATACGCGGAATAAGAAATGCCCACATTTCCGGTGGAAGCAACGACCACTTCTTTGATATTATTTTCTTTAAATGTGGAAATGGCGAGCGACGCTTGCCGGTCTTTAAACGAGCCGGTGGGACCCTGCCGCTCATCCTTTAAATACAGGTGCGGATGACCCACCATCAGCCCCAAATTGGGCAGAGGAAGCAACGGCGTGCCGCCCTCGCCCATAGAAATGATGTTGTCGGGATTTTCCAGCGGCAGCAATTCGGCGTAACGCCACATGGTTTGAGGGCGCGTCGCCAGCGATTGTTGCCAGATTTTGCGGGTGGCGGGCAAATCATACTGCGGGTCGAGCCAGTCGCATCCGCATTGCGGACACTGCCCCACCCCGGAAGCAAAGGGGAATTCGGTGCGGCAAGCGTCGCATACCAGCGAGAGAGGGAGAGCCATGATGTTTTCCTGAAGTTATGCCATCGGCGGCGAGAGATACGCATCAACATATTGCAGCAGGTCGGCATCGGTGAAGTTGCCTTTGCTCAACAATGCGACGGCATAATCGTCCACCATCATTCGTTCCGATTCAGAGAGTGTGCGGGCAGAGATGACCAGCACCGGCAGCGTTTTTGTGTCCTCAGTTTCCGCCAGCGTTTTCAGCACCCCAAAACCGTCCAGCTTCGGCATGGTCAAATCAAGAATGACCAAATCGGGACGGTTCTGTTCGATGACCGCCAGCCCTTCCACACCATCGGTGGCGGAGAGTACCACACATGCCCTCGATTCCAAAATACGGCGGATGAGCAGAATATCATCGGCATGGTCGTCGATGACCAGCACCTTTTTAGCGCGTTCCCGCAAGCGCCCCAGTTTTTCCATCGCCGCCAGCAAATCCGTTTTGATGATTGGCTTGACCAGATAATCGGTTGCACCCAGTTGTGTGGCGCGGAAGCGGTCTTCTACAATGCTGGCAATCACCACCGGGATGTGCGCCGTGTGCGGGTTTTGCATCAGGTCTTCCAACACCTGCCACCCGCTCATATCGGGCAGAAGAATGTCGAGCAGGATGGCGGCGGGTTGATGCGTTTTCGCCGCCTCCACCGCGCCTTCGCCGGTGGTGTGCATCAGCACCGAAACATCCGTGCCTTCCAAAAATTGCCGGTAATATTCCGCCACCCGCGCATCCCCGTCAATGACCAGCAGGGTTGAGGGCAAAATTCCGGTTTGCAGCGCCGGATTCGGAGCAAGCGCGATTGCATCATCTTCTTCCACGACATCGGCGGCGCGCGGCAGGGTCACAACGAATGTCGAACCTTTCCCCAGCGCGCTGTCAACGGTAATCGTGCCTTTGTGCATCTCAATGAATTTTTTGGTGATGGGCAATCCCAATCCCGTGCCGCCACTTTTGCGAGTGGTAGACCCGTCAACCTGCATGAATTCATCAAAAATGCGCTGCTGATTTTCCGGCTCAATACCGATGCCGGTATCTTTGACGCTCAGCCACACATTGTCGGCGTCCGCCCCGGCGGCAATGGTAATCGAACCCTTTTCGGTGAATTTCGCCGCATTCGACACCAAATTGAGCAGCACCTGCCGCAATCGCGTTTCATCGCCCAAAACCGGCGGCAACTTTTCGGGAATATCCGCGATGATTTTTACGTCTTTGTCTTTCACCAGCCCGATTGCCGTCGAGACCGTGCCGTCCAGCAACGGTTTCAGGTTGGTGGGCGCAAAACTCAACTCCATTTTGCCCGCTTCGATTTTGGACAAATCCAGAATATTGTTGATGAGGTCCAGCAGATGTTTCCCGCTTTGATGGATGGAGGAAAGGTCGGTGCGCTGCATTTCGGTCAGAGGACCGTCAATGCCCTTCAAAATAACGCGCGAAAAGCCGATGATGGAATTCAACGGGGTGCGCAATTCGTGCGACATATTCGCCAGGAATTGGGTTTTGAGTTTATCCACTTCGCGCAACTGCTCGGCGATGTTCCGCTCTTCCTGATACGCTTTGGCGTTCCCGATGGAGGTGGCAATTTGGGTTGCCAAAATTTCCAGCACCGCAATCAGATTTTGGTCAAACGCATTCCGGTGGTCAGAACGCAACGCCAGCGCGCCGATGGTTTCCTGCCCCAGCACCAGCGGCAACGCCAACGCCGATTTCACACCGGGGTCATCCGGCAGCCACGCCAGCGAATTCACTTTGGCATCCTGCGCCACCACCGTCTGACGCTGATGAATGGCGCGCCAGGGCATCGTTCCGTATTGCAGGGTTTGCTGTGCCGATTGCGGCGCGTCCATTCGGTCATCCTTCGAGATGACCAGCGCGTCCCAGTTGCCGGAAGTGGGGTCGGTGAGAAAAAGATCAACCTGTCTGAAGCCGAAACGGGTCTGCACCTGAAAAACGCTATGCGCCAGCAAATCGCTCAAATCGAGCGTGGCGGTAATTGCCTGCCCGATTTCGGAACTGGTTTGCAGCGCCGCCACCCAGCGTTCCGTCTGTTCAATCAGCCGGGCATTGTCAATTGCCAGCGCCGCCTGATTGCTCACCGCTTCGATGATGGCGCGTTCATCCTCCGTCCACGTCCGGTCGGGGGTATCAATCAACGCCAGCGCGCCGAGGGTTGCCCCGCGCAGCGTCAGCGGGCTGACCAACGCGGACACCGCCGGTTGTTCGTCGCCATTTTCGGCGGGCAACACCACATGCGTGACATCGCCGTTGTCGCCGTTCCCGTTTGAGAGCAGCCAATCGGTGGTCAGTTGCTCGCCGTTGGGGTCAATGGTGAACATATCCTGCTCCGGGCTGTCATGCGATTGCAGGTATGCCGACCATGACTCTTCCAGATAATGCCGGTGGAGGGTTTGAATTTCCTGCGCGTTCGCCCGCTCACTTTCCAGCAGGCGAATCACGTTGATGGCGTTTGCCAACTGGTCGGCAATGGTTTGCAGCACCAATTCGGTGCTGGCGTCGAAGGTGTTCAGCGCGGTACTTTGAACGTCCAACGCGCCGATGACCTGTTGTTGCGCCACCAGCGGCAAGGTGATTTCCGAGCGCGTTTCCGGCAATTGCGGATGTTCGCGGAAAACCGGATTGAGTCCGACATCGGGGGAGTTTTGCACCGTCCCACGGGCAATCGCCGTGCTCACCTGGCTTCTACTGCTGAGCGGCAATTTATAATGTAACATTTCCTCGCGGCGGGCTTCAGGCAAACTCGTCGCCGCCACCGCTTCAATGGTGGCATTTTGCCGATAATCATCCACTAAAAAGATGGTCACCGCGTAATAATTGAAGCGCTGCACCAGCAACTCGGCGACGGTGGGGAGCAATGTTTCCAAGTCGGTTTGCGCGGTGGTCGTCTTCGCCACCTCTGCCGCCGCCTGCAATTGCGCCGCCCGCTGAATTGCCTGCCGGAGGTTCAAATAGTTGTTCAGCGTAATGGACATCTGCCGCCCGATATTTTCCAGCAGGCGCAATTGTCCGCCACGGTAAGTGGTTTCGTCCAAATTTGCCACCAGCAAAAATCCGGCATGGTCGCCGCCGACAAGGGGGACGGTTGCCATACCGCGCCAGCCCAGAGTCGCCATCAGATTACGCAACGGTTCCTGAAATTGCGGGTCTTTTGTGCCATCGGTGGACGTGAGGGTTTTCTGCGAGGCAATCACCTCATTGAAGCCGTGTTCCGCCAGTTGGAAGGTTGTTCCCGCTTCCAGTGGCACTTTGGGGTTCGCATCCGGGGAAAGGCGCAACGCGACAACTTCCAGATAGGGGGCAATGGTATGGGTGCGATACATCAGCACCATCACACCCCATGTGGGACGCAGTGTTTCCGCGGCATCAAAACCGGCGGCGTAAATTTCACTCGCATCGGTTGCGTTCAGCAGGTTCTGCCCCAGCGTATACATGATGTTGGCTTCCTGCAACAACATTTCCCGCGCGTCTTCAACTTCTTTTTGGTGCCGAATGTCCTGCACGGTGGCGTAAATTTCCCGAATGCCCCCCTGCCGCTCGGTTGCCATAGTCAGCGTGGTGGAAATGGGAATGGTCGAGCCGTCCGCGTGGCGATAGGTCAATTCGATGTTTTCAGCGCGCTCCAAACGCCCCTGCCGAAAATCATCGAGCATTTTTTCAAATTCAGCTTTACCGTCATCGGTCAAAAAATCGGTGATATTCCGGATGCCGACAATATTTTCCCGCTGTCCGCCGTAGCCCAGCATTTCAAGTTCGGTTTCATTAATTTCTTTGATGGTTCCATCCAGCGCGAGGGTGTGATAGCCAATGGGAGCGCGGTGGTATAATTCCTGAAATCGCGCCTGCACCGATTGAATCCGGTTGAACAATTGGCTGTTCTGCAAAGC
>JAJRSQ010000223.1 GCA_024278725.1 Chloroflexota bacterium | reverse complement strand
GTTTTCCACTGTTTGGGGGAGGGGCGTTTCAACGCCACCGCCGGCACCGCGAATATCCCCACTGCCACCACAAAGAGCCGGAAGGCGGTATAAAAGCTCAATCCGCCGCCGAGCGCCAGCCCGGCGAAAATCGCCGCCCGCAGGGAATTTCGTTTCAGCGCGCGGGTCAGGAAGAAGAGTGCCAGCAATTCAAAGAAGGGGGTATCAATGCCGGTCATGGCAATCCGGCTGAAATTGATGTCCCAGCGCATAATCGCCAGCAAAAACGCCAGCATCAGCCCGAAGCGCGCGCCGCGCAATTCCCGCCCGAACAGAAATGCCGCCAGCACGCCGCCCACCCCAAACCCCACCGAGACCAGCCGCATCCCCCACACCGTGTTCGAGACCCAACCCAGCGCCAAACTGTACAGCCACAACAATTGCCCGCTGATATTAATCGGCTCGTAAAAAACGGGTCTGTAGATGGGGTTTGCCAGCCATTGCCGCGCCTGCAATCCCGCTTCCGCTTCATCATACCAAATGCCGAAGGGGATATTGGTGAATTGCCACAGCCGCAGCGCCAGCGCCGCCAGCAAAATCACCCCCAGCGCGATGGCGGTCGGGGAGCGGAGACGGCGGACGGCAAAGGGGGTATCGGCGGGGGCGAGCAGACACGCGCCCGCCACCAGCGCGAGCAGACTGCCGCCGTAAAATGCCCACGCGCGGGCGAGAATGGTCGCGTCGTCGAAGAAGCGCAGGCTCAACAGCGATGCCAGCACGCCCAGCGCGAGCAGACCCGCACCCGCCGCGCGCCGCCAGCCGGTCGTCACGGCGAGGGGCGCAGCAGGGCGGGGTGTCGTCGGAGGATGGGCTTTTGCCGCCCGCCAGAAAATCGCCGCGCCGATGAGAGTGAGCGCCAGCCCTTCCCATACACTGCCCTGTCGCCACAGCGATTGCCCCGCCAGCCCAACGCCGAGCGCCACCAGCGCCGGCGCCAGCCGGTTCAGCGTGCGACGGGGGCGTCGAATGGTGCTATTTGTTGGGTTCAATATCACTTGATTTTGCAAACTGTACCACGCTGTTATTCAAGGCAAATTTTTACATTTTGCACTTTACATTTTGCCTTATTTGTGTTCCCCCCAGCCCAGTCGTTGCATCAATGTACGGTAGAAATAGCTTTTATCCTGCAAGCGCAGAAACCGGCTAACGTGCGGACTGGCGGAAACTTCCACGGTGTCACCGTTTTTCAACTCCAAATCGAATTGTCCATCCACGGTGAGAATCGCCATATGGTCGGTGGAGACTTCTAGCGAAACCACATCCCCTTCTGAAAGGACGATGGCGCGTTCCAGACTCAGATGGGGCGCGAGCGGCACAATCTGGAAATTTCGCAATTCAGGGGGGAGGATGGGACCGCCCGCCGCGAGCGCGTATGCCGTCGAGCCGGTGGGGGTGGAAAGAATCATCCCGTCGGCGGTGTAGGTGGTGAGATGACTGCCGTTGATGGCGGTTTTCAACCGCACCACCCGCGCCATCGCCGCCCGGCTGATGACAATTTCGTTCAGCGCGTAATAGTTGGCAACTTCCGTCCCGTCCCGCACGATGTGCGCCTGCACCATCAACCGCTCTTCGATGCGGTATTCGCCGGTGAGCATTTGCCGGAAACGGTCTTCCCATTCGGCAGGTTCCACCTCGGTCAGAAAGCCGAGCCGCCCCAGATTCACGCCCATGATGAGCGTGCCGTGCTCAATGCCGAGCCGCGCCGCGCGCAGAATCGACCCGTCGCCGCCGAGGGTGATAAGCAGGTTGGTGCGGGCGATTTTGGCGGAGATGGTCTCTTCGTCCCAACTGCTGCTCACCCAGCCCGAAACGCCGAAACTCTCGATGAATTCGAGCATTTCGGCAACCATCACCCGCGATTGGGGCAATTTGGGGTGGTATAAAATTCCAATGCGTCGGAAGTTGGTTTCAGGTTTCAAGTCTCAAGTCTCACGTTTCACGCATCACGAATCACGCATCACGAATCACCGAAATAATTTCCGGAAACGGCACATCCGTCTGCTCTTTGGTCTCCAAATTGCGAATGGTGACCACTTCCCGCGCCAGTTCTTCTTCCCCGATGATGATGGCGAATCGGGCGCGGGCGCGATTCGCGCTTTTGAGCTGCGCTTTCAAACTGCGGTCGCCGAATGCCATTTGCACCGGAATATCCGCGTCGCGGAGTTGCGCCGTGAGCCGCACCGCCTCCACTTTGGCGGTCTCGCCCAGATATGCCACAAACGCGACGGGCTGGACGGCGGCGGGCGGTTCCACATTCTGCGCCTTCAGGGTGAGCACAATCCGCTCGATGCCGGAGCCGAACCCGATACCGGGCGTCGGTCTGCCGCCGAGCGTTTCAATCAGCCGGTCGTAACGTCCGCCGCCGCAAATCACATCCTGCGCGCCAAGTGAGCCGGGCGCTTTGATTTCAAACACGGTTTTGGTGTAATAATCCAGCCCGCGCACCAGCTTGTGGTCAATCCGGTACGGGATTTTCCACGCATCCAGATAGCGGCGGAGTTTGCGCAAATGGTCGGCGCAATCGTCACACAGATGGTCCACAAATTGCGGCGCGTCATCGAGCAGGGGGCGGGTGGCTTCTTCCTTCGTGTCCAATATCCGCAGCGGATTTTGTTTCAGCCGCCGTTTGTCATCCGGGGGCAAAATCGCTTCAAACCGGGCGAAATAGTCGGTCAATTTTTGGATGTATGCCGGTTTGCAGGCGGGGCATCCGGTGGAATTGAGGTGCAGGGTCAACCCGGTTAAACCCAAATTACCGCACAAAAACCACGCCACGCCGATGAGTTCCGCGTCCACGGCGGGGTCTTTTTCCCCCAGAATTTCCAAATTGAGCTGGGAATGTTGGCGGTAGCGTCCTTTTTGGTTGCGCTCGTGCCGGAAAAGGGGACCGGTCGTCCACAATTTGAGCGGCGTCGGTTGGGTGTGCAGCCCGTTTTGCACGAAGGCACGCATCACCCCGGCGGTGAATTCGGGGCGCAGGGCGATGATGTCGCCGTCGCGGTCTTCAAAAAGGTACATTTCCTTTTCGACAATATCCGTGCCTTGCCCCACCCCGCGTTTGAAGAGCGCCGCCTGCTCCAAAATCGGGGTGTCAATCCGCCGAAAACCGAACAAATCCATCGTATG
>JAJRSQ010000222.1 GCA_024278725.1 Chloroflexota bacterium | reverse complement strand
CTACTACCTCTCCGATGAAGCGAAAGAGGGCAAAAACGCCTTCATGGAAAAACGGGAACCGGACTTCTCCAAGTTCCCGAAATTTCCGTAAAATCAGTGAATAACGAAGAGTGAAAAGTGAAGAATTATTCACTCTTCACTCTTCACTCTTCACTCTTCACTGCGTTCCAATATGAGATTCTCTGCACGCTATGAAAAACTCACGCTTCGCTTCCGCGTGCCCGCCGGGACGAGCCGCGGGGTGTTGCGCGAAAAGACCGTCTATTTTCTGCGCCTGCACGCCGACGGACGCACCGGCACGGGCGAATGCGCCCCGTGGCGCGGTTTGAGCCTCGACGCGACACCCGATTTTGAGGCTCGGCTGGCAGAGGTGTGCCGCCGCATTTCCGCCGGCGAACATCCCGCCGACATCCGCGTGCCCCGGCTGCCCGCGCTGCAATTCGGGCTGGAAATGGCGTGGCTCGACTGGCGCAACGGCGGCACGGGCATCCTGTTCGATACCCCGTTCAGCCGCGGGGAAACCCGCCTGCCCACCCACGGGCTGATTTGGATGGATTCGCCGGATGGATTGCGCCGTCAAATTGAAGCGAAAATCGCCGCCGGTTTCACGGTCATCAAAATGAAAATCGGCGCGATTGACTTCGCCGATGAATGCGCGGTGCTGGCGGACATCCGCCGCGCCCGCCCCGCCGAGCGCATCGCACTGCGGTTGGACGCCAACGGCGCATTTTCGGCGGATGACGCGCCCGCCAAATTGGCAGCCCTGGCGCAATTCGGCATCGAATTTCTGGAGCAGCCACTCAAACCGGGACAATGGGAGGCAATGGCGAAACTCTGCGCCGCATCACCCATCCCCATTGTGTTGGATGAAGAACTCATCGGACACCACACCCCCACCGACCGCCGCCGCCTGCTGGACGCCATCCGTCCGCAGGGGATTGTGCTGAAGCCCGCGCTGTTGGGCGGTTTCGCCGCGTGCAATGACTGGATTGCCGCCGCCACCGAGCGGGGCATCCAATGGTGGGCAAACTCCGCGTTGGAATCGAATATCGGTTTGAGCGCCATCTGCCAATGGGTCAGCGCCCGCGCTCCCGACCGCATCCACGGGTTGGGCACGGGGAAACTGTATGAAAATAATGTCGCCGGGCGGGTGAAGTTGGTTGATTCGCGGTTGGCGAGGCGTGAGGCGTGAGGCGTGAAACGTGAGACTTGAAACTTGGGTAGTGGTGTTTTTTGACTGATACAAAGATAATCGGTTGTCATTGCGAGGCGTGCAACGCCGAAGCAATCTCCGTCATTGCAGCGTGGAGATTGCTTCGCTACGCTCGCAATGACACCTGCGTATCCTGTCAGTCAATTTTAACCACTACCAAAACGTGAAGGGGTATATGAAAAATGCCCCTTCACGCAAGGGAATTACAACTGATTTGCGCATTGTTTTGGGTGTTGCAGATTGATTTTGATGAACAGTAGATAACAAAGTTTTGCAATGCCAGCACCTTCGTCGGGTGGGTGGATTTTGCGACTGCCGGGCGGCAATCAGCCCGGCAATTATAGCACAGGGGGGAAATTTACGCCAGTGGTTTGACCATTTCCAGACGGGGGAATGAGACGATATACCCCATCTGTTTCATCGCCTGCCATGCCGGTGCGGCGGGCAAAACGTTTTCGACAATGGTATCCTGAACGGGGTGTCGCCAATGGAGATTTTCCAGCAATGCCTGCGCCACGTCCACCGGCGAGCCGGATTCGATGTGAAAAACGAGCCGCCCCAGTTGGAAAACGGTATTCTGATACACCAGCCAGCCTTTGCCCGCGCCGCGCGGCAAATCGGCGACCAGCCCGGACAGGTTGCCCGCATGTTCCATCGAGCGGGTATCGGTGAGCCACGAAACGTGGTCGGTGCGTTCTTTGAGCAGCGCCAGCGTTTCGCGGTAGCCGACGGCTTCGATGTATGTGCCACGGGTGACGATGTCCACGGTTTTGGGGGGACGGCGCACCACCAGCACTTCCCCTTTGCGCCGGAAGCCGCACTTCAGAAAGAGTTGTTCGGCGGGGGCGTTATTTTTGATGACATCGAGTTGCATTTCTTTCACGCCCAGCGCCACCGAATTTTCAATCAGCACGTTCATCATTTTACCGCCCAGCCCGCGTTTTCGCCCGTTGGGCAGCACGCCGAGCCGAGTGACCCACGTCGCTTCGGGGCGCACGCCGAGCATCGCCAGCCCCAGAATTTCATCCCCTGCCACTGCCACCACCGATTGCGACAGGTCGATGTCGTAGTTGTGAACATAGTCGCGCATTTTCCGTTCATTCATCGGCATGGGCACAATGTAATCAACGCGCGTGCGGTTGTACGCTTCGGTGAGTTGGGCAAAGGAAAATTCATTCGCCGGAACCAACTCAAGCTGCGGTTTGGCAATGACGGATATAGTTTGCGGTCTGTTTGTGGGCGTGGGATTCAGCACGATGCCTCTGGATTTAATTTGATGCAGTGGGGGAAAGATATGACAGCACCATCCGGATAAATTTGCGCGGGTCAATCGGCTTGCCGATGTAATCATCGCACCCGTATGCCCGCACCATTTCCTGTGCGGTTTCCTGGGGCCAGGCGGTGACGGCAATCATCGGCACGTGCTCCAGCGCAGGAATGCGGCGGATGAAGGCGGCAATTGTCTGCCCGTCAATGTCGGGCAATCCCAAGTCGAGCAAAACGAGGTCGGGGTGTTGTTCGATTGCCATCTGCAAGCCGCTTTCCCCCGTCCAGGCATGCGCCACGTTGATTTCTTCAGTCTGCGCTTCCAGAATGCGCTTCACCAACATAGCGTTGTTGGGATTATCTTCAATCATCAGAACGGTTTTCACCATCGCCGTTGCCCTTTCGGAAAAAATGATACCGAGAGTATAGCATGGAACGGCAATTCGTTCAACAATGTTTGCCGCGCCATTTTGCGGCGGCTTGACCATCCTCCAAAAATGGGTTACACTTGAAATTGTATTGACATAAACACAATTTATGGGAGGCATGTATGCGTAGACGAGCATGGTTTTTTTCGGTAGCGGCAATTTCGATGTGGTTTTTGCTGGCGGTGGCGGTGATGGCGCAGACGCGGGGAACCACCGCGACCACCACCGGCAGCAGCGATGTGGCGGTGGTCTTAGCGCCGTTGCTCGCGGCGGCGTTGGGCATCGAGCGACTGCTGGAGACGGTTTGGGGCGTGGTGGAATCAATCATGAACGGGTTGAACATCACTCCCACCGGCACGAAATACGGGGAATTCAAAACGTGGGCGTCGGCGGCGTTTGGGATTGTTGCCGGCATCATCATCGCGTCGGCGGCGCAGTTGCAGATGTTTGGCATGCTGGGGTTGGTGGTCGATGCCCGCGCCGATGTGTTCATCACCGGGCTGGTGATTGGTTCCGGCTCGAAGTTCACGCACGATGTCATCGGTATTTTGACCGAGGGCAAACGCGGGCTGGAACAGTGGCGCAAGCTCACCGAGCACCGGCGGGTGAATGCGGTGGCGGAAAGACCCCAGCTTAAAATTTCGATTGTGGATGGCGAGTGAACGCCGTTAAAATTACGCCGTCAGCCCGCAATTGCGAAATTTGGTCATCCCCATAATTGAGCGCGCGCAAAATCCGGTCGGTATGTTCGCCGAGCAGAGGCGGCGGGGTACGGTAGCTCACCGCGGTGTCTGACATGCGCACGGGGTTGCCCAGCGATTTGACCATCCCCGCCAGCGGGTGTTCCAGTTCCACAATGAATTGTCGCGCCCGCAGTTGGGGGTGTTCCATTGTGTCGGGAATGCGGTTGATGGGTCCATTGGGGATGCCCGCTTCCCGTAATTTTTCCAGCCACACCGCCGAGGGTTGGGTTTTGAAGATGGCTTCCAATTCCGCCGTCAGTTCATCCCGATGCGCCAGCCGGTCGGCATTGGTGCGGTAGCGCGGGTCGTCTTTCAGATGGGGCAAATTGAGCGCCGCGCAGAATGATGCCCACAGTTTTTCCGTGCCGACGGCAACAATGATGTACTTGTCTTTTGCCGGAAATACCTGATACGGCACAATGCTGGGATGGTCGTTGCCCAAACGGGGCGGAACGACGCCCGCATTCAAATAGCTGGCGGCGAGGATGGCAGACCACGCGGTCTGGCTTTCCAGCAGGCTGATGTCGATGGTTTGCCCCGTGCCGCTGCTGTGACGGGCATACAGCGCGCCCAAAATCCCGATGGTGGCATACAAGCCGGTGGTCATATCTGCCAGCGGGATGGGGAAACGGTACGGTTCGCCGTCGGGGGTGGGCGCGCCGGTCAGGCTCATGATGCCCGCTTCCCCCTGCGCCACCATATCGTAGCCCGGACGCTCGGCGTAGGGTCCATCCGAGCCGTAGCCGGAAATGTTGCAATATATCAGCCGCGGATTCAACGCGCGCAGGGTTTCTTCGTCCACTTTTGCCCGTTGTCGGGACGCTTTGCGGGGAATATTGTGGATGAACACGTCGGCGGTTTTTATCAATTCGTGCAGGATTTTTTGCCCGGCTTCACTGCGGATGTTGAGCGAGAGACTCTTTTTGTTCCGGTTCACGCTCATAAAATAGGTGCTTTCCCCTTCAATGAAGGGCGGACCCCAGCCGCGACTCTGGTCGCCACTGCCGGGACGTTCAATTTTTATCACGTCCGCGCCCATATCGCCGAGAATCATGGTGCAGTACGGTCCTGCCATCGCTTGCGTCAGGTCAATTACGGTGATGTTTTCTAAAACGTGCGCCATCGGATGCTCCTTTGGTATAGACTGAAATTCTTCCGCTTATGATACCGTACCCCAAAATGGAAGTCAAAACGCTTGCATTTGCGGGGAAATACGGGTAAGATTCCGTAAAGCGAATTCAACCTTCTCCGGAGGCGACAGCGATGACCCCGATTTCCCCCCTTTCATACGATGTGCTGTGCAGGCAGTGCAGTCCCGACCAATTTTCATTTGAAACCACCGCCGAGTTGGAAGACCTGACGGACATCATCGGGCAGGAACGCGCGGTGAATGCGGTGCAGTTCGGCATTTCCATTCGGCGCGAAGGGTACAACATGTTCGTGCTGGGACCTCACAGCACCGGAAAATTTTCGGCGGTGCGGCAATTTCTGGAGCAGCAAGCCGCCACCGAGCCCGCGCCGAGCGATTGGTGCTATGTGAATAATTTCGATGTGCCCTATCGCCCGCGCGCGCTCGAACTGCCTGCCGGGCGGGGGAAATCGTTGTGCGACGATATGAACACCTTTGTGGACGAACTCCGCGCGGCAATCACCGCCACACTGGAAGGGGAGGAATATCGCGCCCGCGTGCAGAGCATTGAGGAAACCTACGCTCGCCAGCACGAAGCCGCGTACCAGCAAATTCAGCAGACCGCGCGCGAGCGGCAATTGGCGGTGGTGCGCACAAAGGACGGCATTGTCTTCGCGCCGGTGGTGGATGATAAAATCATCAGCCCCGAAGATTTCGACGCGCTGCCGGAGGAAACACGCGCCAATATCAAAAAAGAGATTGATTATTTGAAAGAGGAAATGGAAAAGGCGGCGTATCGGGCGCGGCAATTGGAAAAGGAACAGCGTGCGGCGGTGAAATCGTTGAATCGGGAGATGGTGCAGGCGGAAGTGTCGCATTTGATGACGGAGATGCGCCAAAAATACGCCGATTTGCCCGCCGTGCTCGATTATCTGCAAACGGTGCAGACCGATGTGACCGACAGCGCGGAGGATTTCCGGCGCATAGAAGACGGTGAATCCGCCCCCCGCGCGGGGATGCCGTTGCCCCGCTCGCTGTTGGGTCCCGCGTTTTTGCGTCGCTACCGGGTGAACCTGCTGGTTGACCACAGCGCCAACCACGGTACGCCCGTGGTGTATGTTGACCATCCCACATACCCCAATTTGGTGGGACGCATTGAAAATATGGTGACGCAATCCGGCTCGCTGATGACCGATTTCACGCTGGTGAAACCGGGTGCGCTCCACCGGGCAAATGGCGGCTATCTCATTTTGGATGCGCACAAAATTTTGGCGCAATCCTTCGCTTGGGAGCAACTGAAGCGCGCGCTCCGTTCCGGGAAAATCGAAATGGAACCGGAAGGGCAGATGTTCGGGGTGATGAACACCGTATCGCTTCGCCCGGAGCCTATTCCGCTGAATATAAAAATCATCCTCATCGGCGATAGAGCCGTCTATTATTCGCTCAGTCAATTTGACCCCGACTTCGCCGAGCTGTTCAAGGTGGCGGCGGATTTTGCGGAGGACATGCCGCGCAATCCGGAAAATAATATGTTGTATGCCCGGCTGATTGGCTCGCTGGCGCGGAAAGAGGGTTTGCGCCACTTCGACCGCTCGGCGGTGGCGCGGGTGATTGAACGCAGCGCGCGCATGATTGGCGACGCGTAACGCTTGTCCATTCAGATGCAGGGCATCGCCGATTTGGTGCGGGAAGCCGACTATTGGGCGGCGCAAGCCGGGCGGGCGGTGGTCTGCGCCGACGATGTTCAGCGCACCATTGATATGCAGACCTATCGCGTCAGCCGCATAAAAGAAAAAATGCAGGAGCAGATTTTGCGCGGCACATTTTTGATTGACACGGACGGCGCACAGGTGGGGCAGATTAACGGGCTTTCGGTGTTGAGCATGGGCAATTACGCCTTCGGAAAACCGACCCGCATCACCGCGCGGGTGCGGCTGGGCAAAGGCGAGGTGATTGACATTGAGCGGGAGGTGAAACTGGGCGGACCTTTGCACACCAAAGGGGTGCTGATTCTCTCCGGGTTTTTGGGCGCGCGCTATGCCGTTGACCGCCCGCTCTCCCTTTCGGCGAGTCTGGTGTTCGAGCAGTCATACGGCGGGGTGGACGGCGACAGCGCGTCATCGGCGGAATTGTACGCCCTGCTTTCCGCGCTGGCAGATGTTCCCCTCAAACAATCGCTTGCGGTCACCGGCTCGGTGAACCAGTTGGGGCAGGTGCAAGCCATCGGCGGCGTCAATGAGAAAATCGAAGGATTTTTTGAGGTGTGCGCCGCTCGCGGGCTGAACGG
>JAJRSQ010000221.1 GCA_024278725.1 Chloroflexota bacterium | reverse complement strand
GCATTTGTGCCCGTGCAAACCCGTCTGCGGGTGCGTTTCAATGAGGAATTGAAAAAATCCATCTATACCGTCCCCTCCGAATTGGGATTGATCCTGTTTGCCATCGCCCTCATCATCGCCTCCATCACCATCGTCCGCGAGCGCGAAACCGGCACCATTGAACAACTCATCGTCACCCCCATCAAGCCGATAGAACTGATTGTGGCGAAAGTTGTTCCGTACATTTTCATCGCCTTTTTTGACGTTTTGGAAGTTTTGGCGATTGGCGTGTTCTGGTTCGGGGTTCCCATCAACGGCAGTTTGGCGCTGCTGCTGGAACTTTCGGCGTTATTTCTGGTCTCCGCGTTGGGGATTGGCATTTTCATCTCCAGCGTTGCCAGCACCCAGCAGGAAGCCCTGCTGATGACCGTCGGCACGATGCTCCCCACCATCTTTTTGAGCGGTTTTTTCTTCCCGCTGGAAGCGATGCCGCGGTGGTTGCAAGTGGTCAGTTACATTGTCCCGGCGCGGTATGCGCTGGAAATAATGCGCGGCATCATTTTGAAAGGGGTGGGATTGTCGCTGCTGTGGGAACAAGTCTTTGCCATCACCGTTTTTGGGGTAGTGATTATGATTCTGGCGGCGGTGCGCTTCCGTCCCCGGCTCGATTGAGTTTTATTCGATTGTACCTTAAAAAAATCAAAAAACGATTGACAACCGGGCAGAAGTCCGATACAATATGAGCAGTCGCTCAACTTTGAGCAGTCACTCATTTTGGAGGACAGATGATACCCGAACAATCACCCAAAGCGCGGCGCATCGCCGGTCGAAAGTTGAAAATTCTGGATGCGGCGGCGGCAGTCTTCGCCGATAAAGGTTATCAGCGGGCAACCACCCGCGAAATTGCCCGGGTTGCCGACGTAGCGGAAGGCACCATCTACAACTATTTCGGCAACAAGCAGGGGCTGCTGCTGGGTATTCTGCAGCAGATTGTGGCGGAAACCGGCGACAGCATCGCCGCCATTGAAGCGGATGATGTCGCGTCACTGGTTGAGCAGGCGCTCGAAGCGCGACTCGCCCTCTCGAAGAAACATCGCATGTTGCTGACCTTTCTGCACGAAGCGCGGCTCAACCCGGAGGTGCTGACGTTTTACACCACCCACCTGCGCGACCATCTGCTGGAGGTGATGACCGAGCGGATAACCATCCTTCACCAATTGGGCATTATGCGCCCCGCCGATGCCCGGCTGGTTGCCCGCATTTTTTTGGCAATCGTGATTGGCTTCGGGGTGCAATTTGAGTTGGGGGATGACGCTTTTTTGGCGGAAGAAACCCCCGCCGCGCTGGCGCGGGGCATCACCGATGTGCTGTTGAACGGGTTGCAGAAGCCGCCTGTGGGAGAAAATACATGAAACGACGCATCGTTCCCCGGCGCGGATTGGCGATTGCCCGCAAAGAAATGCGACACATCTGGCGCAGTCCCATCAACCTTTTTCTGGTGGCGATTGCGCCCGCGTTCCTGTTGCTCACGCTGGGCTATGTTTTTTCGCTGGACGTGGAACATATCCTGCTTGCCGTGCTGGATTTTGACCAGACCGAGATTTCGCGGACATATATCAGCCGGATTGCCGGCGGCGAAACCATTTCGGTGGCGGCGACGGTCTCGAATTATGATGCCATTGATGCGCGATTGATTGCCGGTGATGTGGATGCGGGCGTCATCATCCCCCCCGATTTTTCCGAAAAACTTTTGGGCGGCGAAATGCCGAAGGTGCAGGTGCTGGCGGACGGGAGCAACGCGCTGGTCGGCTCAACCGCGCAGGCGCGCATCAGCGGCGCGTCGGCGCTGGCAATTCGCAGAATGTTCCCCGATGCGTATGCCGCTACCCCCTTTGAGGTGCGGGCGCGGGTGTGGTACAACCCGAATCTCAAATCGCTGGTGAGTATGATTCCCGGATTGCTGGCAATTGTGCTGACCATGCCCGCGCTGGCGTTGAGCCTCAGCCTGACCCGCGAAAAAGAGCTGGGCACGCTGGAAGGGTTGGTCGCCACCCCGATGCGGGGCATCGAATATCTGCTGGGGAAAATGACGGCATACATGGCGGTCGGAGTCATCGGGTTGCTGTTGAGCTGGGCGCTGGCAGTGGCGTGGTTTCGCGTCCCGTTCGTAGGGTCGCTGGGGCTGTTGGTCGGGTTGACGCTTGCCTATTATCTGGCGACGATGGGCTTCAGTCTGGTGACCTCGGCGTGGCTGAAAAGCCAGCAGACAGCCCTGTTCACCGTGATGATGATATTTTTTGTGCCCAGCTTCTTTTTGACCGGATTGATTTTCCCCGTTGACCGCAGCAAACCGGGGGCGCTGGCGGCGGCGACGATGCTGCCCGCCACCCATTACATCACCATCGCCCGTGGCATCTTCCTCAAAGGTACGGAGATGCAATATTTGGTACAGCCGACGGTGGTGCTGGTGATGATGGGCTTGCTCGCGCTGGCAATCAGTGTGCTGGCGTTCAAAAAACGGGTGGGGTGAGCGATATGTGGGCACGCATTTGGCAAATCATCGTCAAAGAAATCATCCAATATCGCCACGATATTGTGCTGACGATATTCATTTTCACCTTTCCGGTGATGCAGTTGATTTTAGTCGCCAACGCCACCGCCGCCGATATTGCCGATTTGCCGGTAGCAATTTTCGACCGGGACAACAGCGCGTTGAGCCGGGAAATTGTGCAATCGCTGGTGAATGTGAACACCGTCACCCCCACCGAATTCCCCGACGACATGGATGCGGTGGCGCGGCTATTGCAGCGCGGGGATGTGTGGCTGGCGGTCATCATTCCGCCCGATTTTGCCGCCGATTTTGAGACGGGCAACCGCACGGCGCAGATACAAATCATCACCGACGGGTCGAGCGTTTATGGCGGCAGTTCCGCGCTCGGCGCAACGGAGGGCGCTATCAACAGCGTGCTGTACCGGCAATTTCGGCAGGGGAGGGCGGCGCGGGGGCGTGTCGTCCCCGCCGTGTCCATCGAGCCGCGGATGCGGTTCAACACCGCGCTGGACAAGCGATACAACAGCGTGCCCGCCCAATTCGCCTTCATCGTGTATCAGGTCACGCTGATTGTCGCCGCGTTGGGGCTGGTGCGCGAGCGGGAACTCGGCACGCTGGAGCAGTTGATGGTGTCGCCGATGCGCCGCCGGGATATGCTCATCGGCAAGGCGTTGCCCGCCGTGGTGATTGGCTATGTGGATTTTCTGCTGATGTTGTGGGTGCTGGTGGGCGTGTATCACATTCCCCAGCGCGGGTCGTGGGCGGTATTGCTGGGGTTGTCGCTGCTGTTCATCATCGCCGAAACGGGTTGGGGGCTGATGATTTCGGCGCAGGCGCAAAGCCAACAGCAAGCGCTGCTGGTCATCTTCCCGTTGATGATGGTTGATTTGGCGCTGTCGGGCTACCTTGTGCCGGTGGAAAACATGCCGCTGTGGTTGCAGGCGTTGGCGGCATTTTCACCGATGCGGCACTACATCACCATCGTCAAAGCGTTGATGATAAAAGGGGCATCGCTGGCGAACCTGTGGCAGCCGGCGCTGGCATTAGCCGGTTTGGCAGTGCTGATGGCGTATCTGAGTCATCGTTTTTTGGCGCGAACATTTGAGTAATCAGGCAGAAACGGGTGACAATCCCAGATGGAGCAATAACGCTTGATCAACGGCATCCATTATGTTTGGGGGCAAAGTTCCCATTTTATGAATCAAACGTGATTTATCGAGTGTGCGAATGTGGAAAGCCAGAATAACAGAATCTTTGGATAATCCGGATTCCTGCGCGGGGGCAAAAACAGTGAACAAAAAACGGTTGGTTTTCAAATTGGAAGTCAGGGGAACAATTGTAACCGTGGGGATACGAGCATTTGCCAAATTGCATTGAACCACCAACACCGGGCGCGTTCCGGCTTGCTCAACGCCAACCGTGGGATTTAAATCAGCTAAAAAAATATCACCGCGTTTGATTGCCACCGGTCGTTCCTTCCGTGTGCTGAAGTGCTTCATTTTCAGGCGCGAGCCATATTTCATCTGCTAGTTCATCGGCGAGTTCATCATAGGAGGCAGCCAGCAGCTCATAATCAGCGGCAAGCTTTTCTTTCAATGTCTGAGACAACGGACTGTCCGCATAATGTATTGGCGACACACCGGCTTGTTCGGTGAATTGCAAAAAACGAATGAATTGAAAAACATCGCTCAATTTATCATCCGAAAGTTGGGATAACGCATAATAAACCATACGTCTGTCAATTTTGACAGCCATAAAAACCCTCCAAGAGTTACAGTACCGCTAAAATTATAACACGCTTGCGGTGGAGAATCAATGAATACAACTGACATAATCATCCAAACAGAAAATCTAACCAGAAAATTCGGCGAGACCATTGCTGTGAACAATCTCTCGCTGGCGATTCGTCGCGGCGAGATTTTCGGGCTGGTCGGTCCCGACGGCGCGGGTAAAACCACCACCATCCGCATGCTGGCGGCAATCATGAACCCCGACAGTGGCAGCGCCACCGTCGCCGGTTTT
>JAJRSQ010000220.1 GCA_024278725.1 Chloroflexota bacterium | reverse complement strand
TTGACGCTCAAATCGCTGCAATACAATGAAGCGGTGCGCGACCTGCGCATCAAGGTGAGCGGTTGTTTCAACGCCTGTGGTCAGCACACCGTCGCCGATATTGGCTTTTTCGGGGTGAGCCGCAACGTGAACGGCTATCGGGTTCCTCATTTCCAACTGGTTTTGGGCGGCTCATGGCACAACAACGCCGCCGGATTCGGGCAGGCACTGCTGGCAATTCCATCCAAACGCATTCCTGATGTGGTTGACCGATTGCTCGATATGTACATGCAGAACCGCCGTCCCGCCGAAACATTTCAGGCATATGTGGCGCGGGTGGGGAAAAGGGAAATCAAAGCCCGGCTCACCCCCTTCACCGCCATCCCCAAACACACCGACGACCCCACTTTTTACCGCGATTGGGCGGATTCCCGCGAGTTCACCGTCGGCGATATTGGGCTGGGGGAATGTGCCGGGGAAGTGGTGTCGCTCACCGAATTTGGGATTGCCGCGGCGGAAGGGGTGTATTTTGAGGCGCAGCTCGCGCTGGATAGCGACGAGGTTCAGCGCGCCGCCGATTTGGCGCTGCAAGCCATGCTCAACGCGGCGCAGGCGCTCATCAAAATTGAAAACCCGGACATCAGCGACGACCCGACAACCATAGTCGCCGAATTCAAAACCCGTTTTTACGATACGGAACGCTTTTTCGACCCGTATGCCAAAGGGAAATTCGCGCAATATTTGTTCAGCGCGGTTGAACAGACCCGTCACGATGCCAACCGCGATACGGCGTTGCAGCGCATTGAAGAGGCAGGGCTGTTCATCGAAGCGGCGCATGCCTGCCACACCCGTATGCTCGAAATTGAGGAAGAAGCGGAGACCGCGCCGAAAAAGCCGACGCTGACATGGATTTGAGCGCACCCATATCCAACACAAAATCAAAAAGGATGCACAAAATGACCATAGAACGTTTTGGGGTGAAATTTTTCGCCCAAAAAGATGAAACGATTGACGACACCATATTCATTGATATTTTTCAAGAATGGATTCGGTTGCAGAAATTGCCCGGCATTTTGTTGGATGTGGCAGATTACCGCCACGTCCCCGACGGTCCCGGCGTGATGCTCATCACCCACCACATCAACTTCGCGTTGGATGCCGACGATGGGGCATTCGGTGTGCTGGCACAACGCAAACACGGCAACGGCGATGCCCCGTTGGCGGAAAAGATTGCCGCGCTGGCGCAGGAGACGCTCGCATTTGCGGCGCTGCTGGAAGCAGACCCGCGCGTGGCGGGGAAAATCGCGGTTGAACGCGGACAGTTTCACTTCTTTTCAAACGACCGATTGGCGCTCCCCAACACCGATGCCGCCTTTGAGCAATTGCGCCCCGCCCTCGCTGATGCGGGCGCGAAAATCTTCCCCGATGCAACCGTCACCATCACCCGATTACCCAACGACCCCCGCGAACGGTTGACCGCCGTGGTGAGCCGGTAACGTCTCACCGCACCGCACAACGGCAATGATGGCGGGGGTGGCTCTTTGATGCACCCCCGCCAATCGACCCGGTTCCCCCTAGGCAAATTTGCGGTGTGCATATTCCGCACACCGTGTTACAATTGAATTAATCATCGAACCAACAGCACAGAACCCATATTTTGCTGGAGGTGAAATTATGAAAGGGTTAAAAATCAGTACCGTTGGATGGTCAGTTGGCGGCTTATTGGCAATCTCTTATGTCCTCTGCGTCGTGTGGGATGTAATTTTCCCCGGCTGGGCAATGTACCCCGTTTGGGAAAAACTGCTGCCCGGCTTCAGTTGGAGCGCCGCCGGACTGGCAATCGGCTTTATTGAAACACTGGCATACGGATTTTACGTTGCCATCATCTTCGTGCCGCTTTTCAACTACCTGCAAAAGCGCGCTCACACCACTGCAATAGATGCCTAAAATCAAACGCCGGGATAATCCCCGGCGTACAATTATCATCACTTGTCTGACAACAGACTTTTTGGCGGTAGTTTTTGGGGGGATTACCGAATAGAGACGTTTTGTCAAAAAATTTAGCGATAGTTGAGGATACAGCGATGACAACGCCTTATGACGTGATTATTGTAGGTGCAGGTCCTGCAGGGGCAACCGCCGCTTACTTTTTGGGTCGCGCGGGCAAGCGAGTGCTTTTGTTGGACAAAGAAGCGCTGCCCCGATATAAAGCCTGCGGCGGCGGCGTATCCGCCTCTTTGTTGAAAGAAGTTTTCCCCTTTTCGTTTGACTCGGTGGTTGAAACAACCGTGCGTTTTGTTTCGTACGTGTTTCAAAACCGAACGGTCACCGTCCCCCTGAAAAACAACACCGTTTTAACCGTAATGCGCGACAAATTCGATTATCTGATTGCCACACAGGCACAGGTTGAAATCCGGCAGGAAACTGCGGTGCGCAAAATTTCCGAGAGTGAAACGGGCGTCACGGTTGAGACGAACACGGGAGAAACATTTGTCGCCCGCTATTTAATCGGCGCGGATGGGGCGAATTCGGTGGTGGCGCATCAAGCCGGATTGAGGCGGGGCAAACGGATGGCGGCGGCAATTGAAGTTGAAATCCCCCTCACCCCCGCGATGCGACAACGCTTCGGAAACAAAATGTTCTTCATTTTCGATGACGTTCTTTTCGGCTATGGTTGGATTTTCCCCAAAAAAGATTATCTGTCCATCGGCGCGGGCGCATTCGAGCCGCGCCCCGGAGACGTGCAGGATTTTCTGCAACGTATTGCGAAAAAATACGACCTCAGTTTGGAGAATGCCATCACCAAAGGGCATCCCGTCCCCATTTTCACCCGGCACGAAAAATTAACCACCGAACGCATCTTATTAATCGGCGACGCCGCCGGTCTGGTTGACCCCTTCACCGGCGACGGCATCCGGCTGGCGATAAAAAGCGGGCAGCTCGCGGCACAGGCAGTTGTGGCTGAAAATGTGCGCCAATACGCCCGACAGGTATTCTGGAAAATCACCCTCAATCACACCATCGGGATGGTGCTTTCCCGAACCTTCTTCCAGTTCCGGTACAGCTTTCTGCGCCTTGGGGCGTCGCGTCCGCAAATTACCGCCGCATTTGTGGCAATCCTCGGCGGGCACATCTCATATCCGGCACTGATGATGCGCACGGTGCGCAAAGCGCCGTTGATATTATTGATGCTCATCAAACAATCCCTGCTGAATATTTGATACGCCCTCATTCAAAAACAACGACCGGATGCACACGCTCCGCCGATACGGCAAGCTGCATCCGGTTTTTTTGATAAGGCAAATACCCGTGTTTGTTTTACATAGGGACAAAGTAATGCTCTGTCCCTACCGACAAATGATTTCCATCCGTCAAATTGAACCAAAAAAAGGGCGGCTCACGAGCCGCCCCTACGGGTGATTTTGCGGAACAACCGCGAACCGGTTATTCGACGATTAATTTTCCGTGCAACATGCCCATCTGGCACTGGAAGTCGTATTCGCCCGGCTTGTCCGGGGTGAATTCCAGAGTGACGGTTTCGCCGGTGGGAAGTTTGGCGCTCTTGTTGAAGTCGGGGAAGAGCACCATTTCCGAACAGGATGCCGTTTCCTCACGGGTGAAGTTCAATCGAACCGGCTGCCCGGCTTTCACCACCAGTACGTCGGGGGTGTAACCGCCCTTCACCACAATGTTTGCTTCCTGCACACCCCCGGCTGCCGCCAGACGTGTCCCTTCTTTTTTGGAGAAGAAGAAAAACCAGACTACTGCCACTGAGAGTATTACCGCTCCCAACAAAACTGCTATATCAACGGGTGTCATTTTTTCACCTCACATTCGTTAATTTTCATTCTGACTGTTGTTGTGGACATCCGCTGTCGGCATAGTGTCCGGCAACGGATGCCCGTAATTTTTTATTTTACCGACGGTTTGAAGCTTTTTAACCGCAATGCGTTGCTGACGACGGTCACACTGCTGAGCGCCATTGCCGCGCTGGCGATGATGGGGCT
>JAJRSQ010000219.1 GCA_024278725.1 Chloroflexota bacterium | reverse complement strand
GGGAGGGGGAACAAAAGGGGTGAGCGAGGGGGACGAAGTCCCCCTCGCTCTCTCTCACTCCCCCCTTCCCACAGGGAAGGGGGGACACAGGGGGGATGGGGAATATCTAAAATTGCAAGTTTTTCACAATAATTTCAATGGTTTTATTCTGTCAAATCTTTTTAACTGCGTAACATCAGCAACTCACATTGCGAGGCATACTATGGAACCGGCAATAAAAACAGATGCACCATCCACCCCGGTGAAACGCCCGGCGGATGCCGTTGCGTATGGTGAAAATAACCAGTCCAACGGCGATTTATCCGACCCCCATCTCTACTTCAACCGCGAGTTGAGTTGGCTGGAGTTCAACCGGCGGGTGCTGGAAGAAGCGCAAGACTCGCGTCATCCCCTGCTGGAACGCCTGAAATTTCTGGCGATATTCGGCTCTAATCTGGATGAATTTTTCATGACCCGCGTCTCCGGATTGAAGGAACAATTGAGCGCGGGGGTGGTGCGCACCCCGCCGGACGGTATGACTCCCGCCGAACAGCTCACCGCCATTCGTAAAAAGTTGAAACCTATGCTGAAAGAAGTGCGCCATCTGCTGAGGGATGACCTGCTGCCGGCGTTGGCTGCCGTGGGCGTGAAAATCCACAATTTCGATGAACTGAATAGCAAGCAGCGTTTGAAAGCCAACCGCTTTTTCATGGATGAAGTTTTCCCGGTGCTCACCCCGCTGGCATTCGACCCCGGTCGTCCCTTCCCCCACATCTCCAACCTGAGTTTAAATTTAGCGGTGCGCGTCTACAGCCCCGAAAAAGGGGAGCATTTCGCCCGCCTGAAAGTCCCCAACTCCCTGCCTCGCTTCGTCCCCGTGCCGCACGCCGGGCAAAAATTGGCATACAAACGTTTCCACTTCGTTTGGCTGGAACAGCTCATCATTGCCAACCTGCACCATCTCTTCCCCGGGTTGGAAATTCTGGAAGCCTACCCCTTCAAAGTGACCCGCAACGCCGATATTGAAATTCAGGAAGATGAAGCCTCTGACCTGCTGAAGACCATTGAAGCGGGTTTGCGGCGGCGGCGTTTCGGCTCGGTGGTGCGGTTGACCATTGATGATGCTATGCCGGAACACATCCGCGACCTGTTGAGCCGTAATCTTCGGCTCGACCCGAAAGATGTCTTCGCCGTGGACGGTACGCTGAACCTCAGCGATTTGATGGGGCTGTATGCCATCGACCGCTACGATTTGAAAGATTCGGCGTATGTGCCGGTGGTTCCGCAGGTTTTACGCACACTGCCCGCACCGGGGGCTATCTTCAGCGCCATCCGTCAGCATGATATTATGTTGCATCACCCATACGATTCATTTTTGCCGGTGGTTGATTTTCTGCGCACCGCCGCCCGCGATCCGAAAGTGCTCGCCATCAAACAAACACTGTACCGGGTGGGGCGAGATTCCCCCATCGTCAAAGCTTTGATGGAAGCGCGTGAAAATGACAAAGAAGTCGCCGTGCTGGTGGAACTGAAAGCGCGGTTCGACGAAGAGAGTAACATCGGTTGGGCGCGCGCGCTGGAGCGGGTGGGCGTCCACGTGGTTTACGGGCTGCTGGGGCTGAAAACGCACAGCAAAGTGACCATGGTGGTGCGCAAAGAGCGCGACGGACTGCGGCGGTATCTGCATTTGGGCACGGGAAACTACAACGCCGTCACCGCCCAAATTTACACCGACATCGGGTTGCTGACCTGCGATGAAGTACTGGCGGATGACGTCAGCCATCTTTTCAACCGCCTCACCGGCTATTCCAACCTGAGCGATTACAAAGAATTGCTGGTTGCCCCCGTCAACCTGCGCGAAAATTTCACCGCGCTCATCGAACGGGAAATCGAAAAGCATTCCGCCAAAAATCCGGGTAATCTTATTTTGAAGATGAACGCCCTGGTGGACGACAAAATGATTCGCGCCCTGTACCGCGCTTCTCAAGCCGGTGTGCGGATTGATTTAATTGTGCGCGGAATTTGCTGTTTGCGCCCCGGCGTGCCCGGCATCAGCGAGAATATTCGCGTGGTGAGCATTGTGGGTCGCTATTTAGAGCATACGCGCATCTTCTACTTCCGCAACGGCGGCGACGAAGAAATCTATATGGGCAGCGCCGATTTAATGCCGCGCAACCTCAACGGGCGGGTGGAGACCGTCTTCCCCGTGAAAGACCCTGCCCTGCGGAAGATGGTGCTGGAAGAGATACTGCAAACAGCGTTGGCGGATAACGTGCAATCGCGGTTATTGCGCCCGAATGGCTCGTATGAACGGCTGAAACCCGGCAAAAAAGAAACGCCCGTCAACAGCCAGATTGAACTGATGCGACGGGCGAAATTCCATTAGGAGAACAACGATGACAGACAAACCCGAACCATTGATTCAGCTTGACCAATTTCTAAAACTGGCGAATGTCGTCGGTACCGGCGGGCAGGCAAAGCGGCTCATACAGGGCGGCGAAGTGAAACTCAACGGCGAAGTGGAAACCCGCCGCAAAAAGAAACTCTTCCCCGGCGACGTGGTGGAAGTGTTCGACTTGGTGCTGGAAGTGGGGGTGGAGTGATGGAAGGCGGCTCGATGAGAGCCGTTTTTGTTTTTTGGGTAACGCCCCATTTAACGCGACTGCGGGTAAACTAAAAATATTATCAACTCAAGGCTAAACGTCTCAAAGCCGCCCGGAACGAAGATTATCTGCTCAAAATGCTACCTGCTTTAACATAATAGCGGTGGTTGCCATGCCCCTGACCAATTTCCCGGTTGCAGCTAATAAGGATGTTGTGTATAATGGAATAGCCTTATGCTTTCAAATTGAATATTGTAAAGTTTCTCCGCATACGGTTTCTCTGCAAACGTATAACCATATTTCCTTATCATAAAACAAGTAAGCAAGGGCGTACGGGTGCACCCTTCATCATTACTTAAGTACCCAATCATAGATTCTGTGGTATTTGTATTTCTTAAATTTATCGTACCCGTTCGCGCTGCGACCAAGATTAGGGTGTTCCCTGTCTGTGCTTTACGTGCATGCTTTTAGTGCGAATTCATATATGGCGCTTTAATGGATGCCCGACTGTGGGTGATATTCAGGCATAACAAAGGGATGGGGGAACGTACCCAACACCGAAAAACTGTTGTTCGGG
>JAJRSQ010000218.1 GCA_024278725.1 Chloroflexota bacterium | reverse complement strand
TGGCGTGGGCGCGGCACATGCAAACGATGCGCGATGCGCCCCTGTCGCTCCCGCCGGCGGTGGATGCCATTCTGGCGCGCGTCCCGGCGGATATCGGTCTGGTGGACATCGGCGCGTGGCGGGTGCGGCTGTGGCTGGCGCAGAACAACCTCGCGCTGGCAACCCGTTGGGCGGAAGCCTGCCAAACGGACAAATGTCCCCCCGGCGCGTGGCCCCTCTACGGCAAATTGGCGCTGGCGCGAGTGCTGCTCGCCCGCCAAACACCCGCGCAGGCGTTGAGCGTGCTGCATCAAGTCCGCCAATCTGCCGAAAAAACCGGCGGCACGGGATGGCTCATCGCGGCGCTGGCGCTCGAATCGCTCATTCACCGGGCAAACGGACAGCACCCCCGCGCGCTGGCGGCGCTGGAACGCGCCCTCACCCTTGCCGCACCGGAAGGCTATATTCGCACTTTTGTGGATGAAGGCGCGGCGATGCGCGAACTACTGCTCGATTTTCGCGGGCAGATTGCTCATCAACCCAAACCCGAGCTGAAAGATTACGTCACCAAATTGGTGGCTTCGTTCCCCGATGCCATACCGGCGGCAGTGTCCATCCCCGCCGCTCCCCCGCCGCAATCCGCGCTGATTGAGCCGCTCAGCGAGCGCGAGCTGGAAGTGCTGCACCTCATCGCCACCGGCTTTGCAAACCGGGAAATCGCCGATGAACTCTTCGTGGCAATCGGCACGGTGAAAAAGCACACCAACAACATTTACGGCAAACTCGGCGTGCGAAACCGCACTCAAGCCATTTTGCGCGCCACAGAATTGGAACTCCTCCCGCCACAATAAACTTCCAAAATAAACCCCAAATAAACTTTTGTTCACTGACGCCCCCTCGGTTTACTGCTATGATATGACCATCCGGCAGGAATGAGGAGGTTTTTTTTGGTGAACGAAAATCAAGTATATCGAATCAGAGTTAAAGGACATCTGGATTACGACTGGGCGGATTGTTTTGAGGATTGACCATCACCCATGAAGCGGACGGCACAACGACCCTTTTCGGCTCGTTGCCGGATCAGGTTGCACTGCACGCTGTTCTCATCCGGATTCGGGATATGAACCTGCCGTTGATTTCGGTGAACTTGGAAGTATGAACGAGGAGTCAAATATGTTGTTAAATTACAACCGGACGATATTGGTAGCGCAAGAACAGCGCAAAGATATTCTGCGGGAAGTGGAACGGGCGCGAATGGTGCGCATCACCCGGTGCGGCAAAACGCGCAAATGGTGGCAACCCTTCGGACACCCCAACCCCACCGCGTGCGAGTTTCAATTCAGCCAGCCACTGCTGCCGCAATGCAAAATCAGCGAATGCCCGAAATAGCTGTGGGGCACGCAGCCGCGTGCCCCAACCGAACAACCCATCGAAGAAGGAGGTATGGGGATATGAACACAAAAATCATCCTGACCATCATCGTGGGGATTGCGACGCTGGTGGTCGTCGGGTGGGCGGGATTGCGCCTCAAACCGAAACCCTTTCCCCCTTACCCGGCTCAAACGCCCCCGCTGGAAACCATCGAATTGCCGTCGGATTTGCCCGCGCCCGTCACCCGCTATTACAAAACCATCATCGGCGACCGGATTCCGGTCATCGAATCGGCGGTCATCAGCGGACGCAGCACCCTGCGTTTTCAGGGAATCACCTTTTCGTCGCGCTTTCGGTTCACGCACACCGCCGGGCAAGATTACCGCCATTACATCGAAACGACATTCTTCGGGTATCCCCTGATGAAGGTGAACGAATGGTATTGGGGGGGCAAAGCCAAGCTGGAATTGCCTTTCGGCATCATCGAAAATGAACCGAAAATTGATATGGCTGCCAACCTGAGCCTGTGGGGCGAAGCGATTTGGCTGCCCTCCCTCTTCATCACCGACCCCCGCGTGCGCTGGGAAGCGATTGACGACACCACCGCCCGGCTCATCGTCCCCGCCGGTGATGACGGAGAAGAGGACACCTTCACCGCCACCTTCGACCCCGGAACCGGTCTGCTCGTCAGGCTGGAGGCGCTGCGCTGGAAGGAACCGGACAGCCCCAAAAAGCTCATCTGGCGGAATGAACCGCTGGGCTGGCGGAAATTTCATGGGGTGATGGTGCCTTCATCCGCCGCCACAGTTTGGGAAGATGAAGGAACGCCCTGGGCAAAATGGACGGTCGAAGAAGTGGTTTACAATGTAGATGTTTCAAAATACATCAAAGAGAGAGGATATTGATATGTGGGTCAAAGCATTCGGTTTCACGGTGGCGCTCGGCATTGCCCTCACCAGTCTGGCGATGATGGTGTGGGGAGAACGATGGCACAAAGCGGAAGTTGCCGCTTACGGCGGCGAGCGCCGTCCCCGTTGGTTTTACATTCTGTCGGCGCTGGTCATCGGCTTCTACCTGTTCGCCCTGCTCAACTTTGCGGGCGGCGACAAAACTTGGGCGGGCTGGGTGCTGATGGTCTTCATCCCCGTCGCTTGGACGCTGAAAGGGATATTGCTCATCTTCAACCCACAGGGACGCGCGAAAATCACCGCCTTGTCCGCAAGCTCCGACTGGGTGAAAATCGGACTGGCGCGTCTGCCCCTGGCGCTGATTTTATCCGCCCTGGCGGTATGGGCTTAAAATTCAGGGTCTTTAGGAATTCAGGGGGGGCATTGCGAGCGAAGCGAAGCAATCTCTATGAACGTCAACGGAGATTGCTTCGGCGCAAAAAATGCGCCTCGCAATGACATTTCATAAGTTCCCCCTAGATTCTGATTGAACCAAAATTCAGAGGAGAACACAAATGTCAAAACCGTGGTACATCGAATTATACGAACATTTCCCCGATTATGATGCCGAACCCTACACCCGGGGCACAAAAGGCGAAGTGGATTTCATCGCGCAGGAACTCGCGCACGACCGCTCGAAAATGATTTTGGATGTGGGGTGCGGCACCGGACGGCACGCGCTGGAACTGGGGCGACGGGGGTACACGGTGGTCGGCGTCGATTCGTCCGCAGCGCTGCTGGCACAGGGGCGCGCGACGGCGCAGGCGGAAAATATCCCCGTCACCTTCATCACCGCCGATGCCCGCACCCTGAATTTCGACTCGCACTTCGATGTTGCGCTCTCCATCTGTGAAGGGGCATTTTCGCTGATGGAAACCGATGAGATGGACTTCCTGATTTTGGAAAACATCGCCCGCGCCCTGCGCAACCCCAACCCCGCGACGGGACTTCCGGGGGGGAAATTCATCCTGACCACCCCCAACGCGGCGTTCATGCTGGCAAATGATTCGGATGAGGGGACATTCGACCCGGTGACATGCCGGGAAACCTTCCCGCTCGAAGCGACGGGCGCGGATGGCAGCAAAAAAACCCTGCACTGCTCGCAACGGTATTACACCTGCCCGGAACTGAAATGCCTGCTGAAACAAGCCGGGTTCCGGCACGTCCGCTTTTTCGGGGTCACGGGCAACGGGTTCGACCCGCACGCAACACCATCCAAAGAAGATTTTGAGCTGGGCGTCATCGCCGAAAAGTAGGAGAACAATATGCACACTTACCTGATGGAAATGCTGGTCTGTCCGGTCTGCCACGGGGAATTGACGTGGCGCATCACCGAGCAAAAAGACGCGCACATTGAAACGGCGGAAGCCCGATGCAATGCGTGCGCCGCCACCTACCCCGTGCGCGATGGTATCGGGCTGTTTCTCTCGCCCGCACTGCCGCGCAACGATTTGTGGCAACAGGTTGACAGCGGATTACTTCGCCACCTGCACGAGCATCCCGAACTTCAACGGCAATTGATGACCATGCCACCGGCAACACTGTCGCCCGCCGACCGCTTTTTTCGGGCACTGGTTCTGGAATCGCGCGGAGATTTCGGCGCGGCGCAGATAGCGGAGGATTTGGCGCTCAAGGGTTTGTACACCCCGGCATATCTTCGATGCTGGCAAAACCAACTGGATTACGTCATCGAACATCTTTCCACCACCCGGGGACCCATCGTGGATTTGGCGTCCGGGCGGGGTTATCTGGTCGAAAGAATCATCCGCCGTCTTCAGCGCCCGGTCGTCGCCACGGATTTCAGCCCCGGTGTGTTGCGCCGCAACCGGCAGTGGTTGCAGCATTTAGGCTTGTATGAGCAGGTCAGTCTATTGGCATTCGACGCGCGGCTCACCCCCTTTAAAGATGGGGCGGTTGACACGTTGACCACCAATTTGGGATTGCCCAACATCGAAGAGCCGGGCAATCTACTGAAAGAGCTACGGCGCATCGTCGGAGGGATGTTTTTGAGTGTCTCCCATTTCTACCCGGAGGATGATAAAGCCAACGCGAAAGTCATTCGCAAAGCGGGGCTGGCGTCATTGCTCTATCGGCGCAGCGCATTGGAGCAGTTTGCCACAGCCGGTTGGGCGGTGGAAGTGAAGAACCTTTGCGAGGGACAAGCAAGCCCAACGCCGCCAAGCATCATTCTGGACGGGGCAACCATTGATGGGTTGCCGGTCGCAGACACCCATTTGGCGTGGTGTGTGTTATTGGGACACCGTGCCAAACAAACCAAACGGTGTGGATGAAAAAACCGTGCGAGCCAAACGCCGAATATTGCAACACCGTTTTGAAGCAAGTGGCGCAAACTGCCGTTGAAAATTACGCGGGTATCGACAACCTCGCCGAAATGCGCGTCAGTCTGGTGAACCGCTTCGACCTCGGTTTGGCGAAGGGGAGTTTCAGCCGGGAAGCGACGCGAACCATTGAAGATTGGCGCACACAATTGAGATAATTGCGCCCGAAAAGGAAACAATTTGATGAAACAACGTCTATCATATTTATGGAAAATCGCACTGGCGGGGCTGGTGTTCACGGTGGGAATCGTCATCGGGGGCATCATCCCCACACTGATGGGCTTGCCCGCGCCCCCAATGCCCGAAGGGGCAGAGGTGGGACGCATCCTGCAATACTCCGCCGTGGCGAGCATAGTGCTGGCGGCGGCGCTGGCAACGCTGGCGCGCGGATTGGAAGGTCGTTTTTTGAGCCGCTGGCTGATTTTGGGCGGATTCACGTGGGGCGCTCACATCGTTATGTTCATCGAAGCGGCGATATTCATGGAAACCGGCGCAGTCTCGGCGATAAATTCCACGCTCTTCACCATCGTCAGTTATTTCACCCCTAGTTTTCTGTGCGCGGCGATTATCGCCCGGTTCTTTCCGCCGGACACAGCGGGGAAAAGTTTCCGCGCCAATCTCGCGGCATTTTTCGCCGGACGAAAGACCGCCGCGTGGGCTTGGCGGCTACTCGGCGTGCTGGTGGCATTCCCCGCCATTTACATCTTTTTCGGATGGCTGGTTGTGCCGTTCACCTATCAATTTTACGCGCAAGGCGCATACGAATTAACCGCGCCGACATGGGGGCAAATCATCCCGGTGCAATTTGCCCGCAGCGCCTTACTGCTGCTGATTTCACTGCCCATTTTAATCACGTGGCGATACACGCGCCGCCGGTTGTTCTTCAGCCTCGGTTTCGCCATCTTCGTGCTGATAGGGTTGGTGTGGATGATCACCTCGTATTGGTTCGACCCGGCGCTGCGCATCTTCCACAGTCTGGAAGTGCTCGGCGACGCGATGGTCTACACCGGTGCGCTGGTGACACTGTTGGTCAAAAAATAAACTTTCAGAGGAGTTCACTCATGAAAAAATATCCGTTATTAGCCTATCTGACCATCCTCGCGCTGCTCAGCGCGGGCATCATCTTCGGGGTCAAATCGCTGGGGCAGCAGGGGATGGCATTGGTGCAGGTTTATATGCTCATGCCCGCCGTCGCCGCCGTCATCACCCGTGTCTTTTTCTACGAGCCAAAGTTCAGCGACGCCTATCTGCGTTTCGGGAAATTGGGAGACTATTTCAAATTCTGGGCAATCGCCATCGGCATCACCTTGCTGTCGTATGTTTTTTACACCCTGTTGGGCGGCATCACCTGGGATTTCACCGGCACATCATTCTTGGACAACCTCGCCCAACAATTCGCGCTGGCGGGGCAGGACATCAACGACACCCTGCCCCCCGGTTTCACCCCCCGGATGATGCTGTGGCTCTTCTTCTTCGGTGGGCTGACCATCTTCAATATCCTGCCCGGCATCATCACCGGTTTCGGGGAAGAGTTCGGGCATCGCGGGTTGATGTTCCCCCTGCTCTACCGCATCAACCCGTGGGTCGGTCTCGTCGGCGGGGGATTGCTGTGGTTCGCGTGGCATCTGCCGTTGACCTTCATCGTGCCGCAACCAACCGATTACCCCGTATGGCAGATTATTTTGAACACCGTAATTTTGGCAATCGGGTCAATCTGCACCTTCATTTTTCTGGCATACGTTTACGTCAACAGCCGAAGCGTCTTCGTCGTTTCGCTCGCGCACATCACGTTGAACAACGCCGCCGCTTCATTTTCATACTTTGTGATTGTCGAAAATCAACTGCTCGCCAATCTGGGGCTGACGCTGACAATGCTGGTGGTCATCGCAATTCTGTATTTCAGGAAAGCATTTTCCGCTTTCGACACCTTGCTGCCGCAACAAAATTCGGTGGCGTTTGATTCCGGCGGCAAAATCAGCTAAACTTGTAGTTGAGGTCTGTATTTTGCCACCTATTTCTCACTCAGACAGAAGGATATTCAAATGTTCACGGGAATCGCCCCCCTTACTTTCGCCCTCGCCTTCGGATTTGCATTCGGCTTAACTTGGATACTCATCCGCAGAAAGAAAGCAAAACTGAAATAAACAACATCGAAACGAAACGCATCAGCGCCAACCCATCCGATTGGAGGAACCCCCATCTATGCCCAGAATTGACAACCGAAACAACGACGACCTGCGCCCCATCTCTTTCACCCCGAATTTCACCATGCACGCCGAAGGGAGCGTGCTGGTGGCAACCGGAGACACCCGTGTGCTGTGTACCGCATCGGTGGAGGAGAGTGTGCCGCGCTGGAAAGAAGCCGACGGCGGCGGATGGCTCACGGCGGAATATGGCATGCTCCCCCGCTCAACCAACACCCGCATCGACCGGAAACGCGCGATGAACAGCGGGCGCACCAAAGAAATCCAGCGGCTCATCGGGCGCAGTCTGCGGGCGGCGTTCAATCTGGACGCGCTCGGCGCGCGTACCATCACCGTGGATTGCGACGTGCTGCAGGCAGATGGCGGCACGCGCACCGCAAGCATCACCGGGGGATACGTTGCGGTGGCGCTGGCGGTGCAAAAGTTGGTGGACGCGGGTATCGTCCCGGCGACGGTCTTCCGCGTGCCGGTGGCGGCGGTCAGCGTGGGGGTGGTGGAGGGTCAACCGATGCTCGATTTGTGTTATGCGGAAGATTCGGCGGCGGAAGTGGACATGAACGTGGTCATGACCGGCGACGGGCAATTCATCGAAGTGCAGGGGACGGCGGAAGGTGCGCCCTATTCGCGCCAAACGCTGAACGCCCTGCTCGATTTGGCAGAAGCGGGCATCTCGCAACTATTGGCGGCGCAGTCGGATGTGTTGCAATTTCAAAAATGACACACAACGAAAATTTGGTGACAAATGACTCTGAACGAATTTAAACGGAAATTTCAGAAATTGAAATCTGCCGGTTTTGTAAAATCTGCTCGTCGCGGACCAACCGGCATTGGATATACTCTGGAAACCCTGTTGGGAATTGCAGAAACCAATATTGCCCTGCCTGATATTGAGGGTGTGGAATTAAAAGCGCATCGCATTGGCAGCAATAATTTAATCACCCTGTTTACTTTCAATCGCAAAGCGTGGCAAATTCCGCCGCTAGACGCCGTGAAAAAATATGGCAGTCGAGATAGAAATGGGCGATTGGGGTTATATTACACAATGAGTGTCAAACCCAACAGTGCCGGACTGTTTTTAAATGTTAACGATGAAACAATTTCAGTGCGACATATTTCAGGGGAAATAGTAGCCGTTTGGCAACTCGAACAACTTGCCGAGCGTTTTCAGCAAAAAATCCCTGCAATGTTGTTTGTTTCTGCCTTTTCAGAGGAACGAGACGGTATTGAATATTTTCATTTTGTCCGCGCACAATTGATGACCGGGACATCTCCGGATGTACTTGCGAATCAATTTCGCGCGGAAAATATCGTAGTGGACTTACGATTGCACGACAAGGGAATTCGCGCCCGCAACCACGGAACAGGTTTTAGGGCTTTTGAAGGCAAACTTCCCCAGTTGTTTCAACGAATAGTAGACATAGAGGAACTTTAATGCTCTCCGAAAAATATGTGGATACCGGTTGGGACTTTCGCTCGGCTGATACCAAACAATTAACCCACTGCTATCACAATTACCCGGCAATGATGATTCCCCAGATTGCCGCGCGGCTATTGGAACAATATGCACACCAAGCCTCCCTCCTTTTTGACCCGTATTGCGGCACAGGCACATCGTTGGTGGAAGCTAATGTCAGAAATATCAACGCCATCGGCACTGATTTGAACCCGCTGGCACGATTGATTGCCCGCACTAAACTGGCGCGAATTAATTTACAAATTCTGGATTTATACTTAAAAGAATTTAACGATTTCGCATTCGCGGTCAGTTTCGGCATCAACAAACCATCGGTGGTATTACCGACATTCAAAAATATCGATTATTGGTTTGATAAACCCATCCAGAAAAAGCTGGCTGTCATCAAATATTTCATCGAACACATCACCGATGAAGCGGTAAGAAATTTCTTTTATGTCGGGTTTAGCGAAACAGTACGCGAAGCAAGTTGGACGCGCAACAGTGAATTCAAACTGTATCGCATGACTGAGAAACAGCGTGCTAAATTTTCTCCCGATGTTTTTGGGCTGATGTTGCAAAAATTTGCCCGTAACCGGAAGGGATTGGTAAATTTTCTGGAACGGATGGCAAACAACTCGGCTTGGGGACGGGTGGATGATTTCAATACCATTCACGGTGTTCCATCCATTGAAAAAGAAACAGTGGATATTGTCATCACCTCCCCACCATACGGCGATAGCCGCACAACCGTGGCTTACGGACAGTTTTCTCGGCTTGCCAATCAATGGTTGGGCATTGAAAACGCCAACAAAATTGATGCTATGCTGATGGGGGGACAGCGGAAAACCATTACGCCTTTCGGTATTGAAATTGCGGATAAAACCGTTGCTGAAATTTCGGCACGAGATGAAAAACGCGCCCAAGAGGTTTATAGTTTTTACAATGATTACCAACAATCTATTGCGAATGTTGCCGCAACCGTGAAAAAAGGCGGCTATGCGTGTTATGTGGTGGGCAATCGGCGGGTCAAAGGGGTAACACTTCCCACTGATGAAATCACCGCTGCGTTTTTTGCCCGGCACGGCTTCGCCCATATCGAAACTATCGTCCGCAACATCCCCAACAAACGAATGCCGTCACGTAACAGCCCCACCAATCAAACCGGCATCACTGACAGCACGATGAATCACGAATATATTGTGGTCATGCAAAAACCATAATCATTGCCCTATCGTCACCGGCGGCAGCGTCACCCGCCCGACCTCTGCCGCGCCGTTGGCGGGGTCATACAGAATGATGAGCGGGGTGAATTCGCCTGTTGCGCCTGCCGGCAATTGCAAATCGTACCCGTCGGCGATGATTTCCCCCGCCTTCCAGCGCGAGGTGGGATACGCGAAATGAACCGGCACGGCATCGGTCACGGCGGCGACATTCCCCGCCGCGTCCAGCAACCGCGCCGACACCTTCAAATCCACCGGGGGCGATTGCACCACCTGCCACACCGGCATCAGCCGCACCGGCGCGGGCGTCTCGTGGCTTTTCGGGCGGGTGATGGTGTATCCCGCCAGCGAAATTTCCGGCGTGACCGCCACCCCGACCGCCGTGTCGAACTTCGGGGCGGGCAAAGGCGCCGCCGACACCCGAATCAGCGACCCCGCCGCCGACAGCGACCATTCGGCGGGGATACCGGGCAATTCCCGCGTGAGATACACCGCTTCGCCCTGCCCCAGCAAATCCGATACCGTTTTCAACCGCACCTCATCCCGGTCGGCGGCGATGGTGCGCACATCGGGGCGCACCCCCTGCACTTCCTGAAAATAGCGCAGCAGGGTCATCTCCCCCAAAATGCCGACCACCGTCCCGTCCGGCGCGGGTTGCGCCAGCGCATCCAACCCATAATCGTGCACCGCCCAATCCCCCGCGCGACTCACGTCCACCGTCGCCCCGCGCCACAATAGCAAACCGGTAAGAAAAAGACTCACGCCAATTTGCAGAGATGGTTTCCGCAACCATTCAAAAATCTTACCCAGCCCAACCCCCGCCCACAGCGCCAAAATCAGAAAAATCGGGATGAAAAAGACTTCAATATCGGCGACGGTGTATTTCAAATTGAACGCCAAAAACGTGCCGAAGGCAATCCCCGTCAGTGTCAGCGCGCGCCATTGTCTGCGCCACACCAGCCCGCCAATTCCCGCCACTGCCAGCGCCAGCCCCCACCAGCCGATTTCGTTTTGCAGCAGCCCGGCATAAAACGAAAATCCCCGCTCATTGCCGAAAGGATTATCGAGCAAAAATGCCGCGCCGTACCCGCCCCCCATAATGTGCCGCCAAAAACCCGCCCACGAATTTTCATAACTGCCATCCAGCGAGCCGACTGCACCCCGCAACGGCAGATACAGGTACAGCAGCAACGGCGCAATCAGAGCGATAGCGGTTTTGGCGGGAGGAATATCGCGCCAAAATTGCCGCCACCCGGCGCGGCGGTGCAGCAGATAATGGCTGATGAGCCAAACCGCCAGCGCGGGCGCGAGCAAAATTGCGGTGCGATGGTGGGTTTGGCTCAAGCCGAAAAGGAACGCCAGCGCGAGCCAGCGTTTTCGCAGTGCCAGCCACAGCATGGCGGCAATGAAAAAAGCGTTGAGGGTATAAACTTCGGCGAGGGTGGCTTGGCTGAAAAAAACGGGACCCAGCCCGAACATCAGCGCGGCGAGCCACGCGCCGGCGCGTCGGGCGGCGGTGGGGTGCGGCAGCATCGCCACCCCCGCGCGATAAACCATCGCCACCGCCAGTGCGCCGAAAAACGCGCTCATCAAATTTAGCTGAAAAGCGACATTCGCCGGGTTGAGCAGGCTGAACAATTTCCCCAGCAGAATGTACAGCGGATACCCCGTGGGGTGGGCAATTGCCAGCCGGTGTACCACCAACGGAAATTCCAGACTATCATCGAAAATTGTCGCCACCGATGGCGCCAGCCCGCGTAGAAATACGCCAAATGTCAACAAAAAAAGCAGGATTGTTTCAACCGGCAAATGACGAATGACGAATGACGAATGACGATTTTCAACGACTAATTTATTGTTCACTGTTCACTATACTCTATTCACTGAACTAAATCGGTTTCTTCCCCGGTGCGCCCGCTTTGCGCGGGTATTGTTTCGGGGTGGATTTTGTTTTCCGCACCAGCACCAAATGCCGCGCCGCGTCCAAATTCGGCACGGAGACCGCCAGAGTTTGGATATGTTTTCCCCCCAGAATACCGAACGCATTCCGCGCATCGGCGACCTCGGCGGCGGGGTCAGCCCCTTTTTGCGCCAGCATCAGCCCGCCGACCGCCACCAGCGGCAGCAGATATTCCGCCAGTACCCGCACCGGCGCGACGGCGCGCGCCACCGCCAGCCCGTATTTCTCCCGGTGCGCTCCCATCCGCCCGACATCTTCCGCGCGGGCGTGCAGCACGGTCACATTTTCCAGCGCCAGCGTTTCGACCAAATGGCGCAGAAAGGCGGTCTTTTTCCCCACCGATTCCACCAGCGTGAGTTGAATATCGGGCTGAACGATTTTCAATGCCAGCCCCGGCAATCCCGCCCCCGTGCCGACATCAATCACCCGCGCGGGGAGCTTCGGCACGGCGCGCAGGCAAGAGAGCGAATCCAGAAAATGTTTGGTGATGACCGCTTCCCGCTCAATAATCCGGGTGAGGTTGACGCGCCGGTTCCAGTCCGTCAATTCGGCAAAATATGTTTCAAATTGATTAAGTTGCGTCGCGGAAAGGGGTATCCCCATCTCGGCGGCGGCGGTTTTCAAACGTTCCAATTTTCAATATCCAATCTCAAATAACTAATTTCAGTTTACGCATTGCGCGGCTGTATGTTATAATGAATCCGTAATTTTACAAAACAAGGGAGACCAATATGACCCAAAATTGGGGACCGCCAACTTATCCACCCAGACCACCGCAGTATCAACCGCCGCAGTATCAACAACTGCCCGACCCTGAACCGGAATATTATGATGACGAATCGCCGCCGCGCAGCCCGTTATTTTATGGTTTGATGGGCGGCTGTGCTACCCTGATATTGGTCGGGTGCTGTGTGATTCTGCTGGCTGTCGCTTGGGTGGTGGATGCCCGTTACGGCATCACATCGCCGAAAAATGTCGTCGCCACGGAAGCCACAACCTTCGCCGAGACCATGCCCGTACAACCCGCGAATCCGGCGGGCGAACAGCCTGCCCCCGTGAACGAACAGCCGCAACCCGTGCAATCCACATCCGTTCCCGCCGGTGCAGGCTTTCCGGTACTGGGCGATGCGGTGGTTGCCGATGACATCGGCATCGAACTGGTGGCGCTCGACATTCAACGCGGGGTGCAACCGGTGAATCTCGCGCCCGCAGACGGGATGGAATTTGTGGCAGTATCGGTGCAGTTGCGACGAGTCGCCCCGGCGAGTATGCCGCAATTGTATGAAATCTCGAATTTCCAGCTGCAGAACGGGCAAGACGTTCTCTATCAGCCCGACCCGCAGGCGGACAACGGACGCAGGCTCTCCGGCGGCGAATTGACGGACGACACGCCGGTTGAAGGCGATTTGCTCTTCCACGTCATCGCCGGGGATGCCCCGTTGAAACTGTTATGGCAGCCGGTAGCCGGTGGAACGGTTTACACCGTCGCGTTGCAGTAAAGGAGCGGCGGTTGAAATTATTGATTGCGACCAACAACGCGCACAAGATTGAAGAATTCAAAGAGATTTTCGCCGACCTGCCGCTGGAAATTACCTTCCCCCGTGAGTTGGGGCTGGAGATGGAACCGGAGGAAACGGGAACAACTTTTGAAGAAAACGCCATCATCAAAGCGACCGCTTTTGCCCAAGTGACCGGGCTGCTCACCATTGCGGATGATTCCGGGCTGGAAGTGGACGCGCTCGGTGGCGAGCCGGGGGTGTATTCCGCGCGGTACGGCGACACGCCCAAAGAGGCTCACCGCGAACGGTATGAGCTGGTGCTGAAGAAGCTCGCCGGTGTGCCGGATGACCGCCGCACGGCGCGATTCCGGTGCGCGCTGGCGATTGTCCTGCCCGAAATGGTGGTGGATGTGGTGCATGGCGCAGTTGAGGGACGCATCACCCACGCCCCCGCCGGCGATGGCGGATTCGGGTACGACCCCATTTTCCGGGTTCCGGCGTTTTCAAAAACTCTGGCGCAGGTTTCTTCGGCGGAGAAACATCGCATCAGCCACCGGGGACGCGCCGCCCGCGCCGCCATCCCTATTTTGAAAAAGCTGGTGGAGAAATAACAAAAAAGCGGATGCCCGATTGAGCATCCGCTTTCTCTTTCTCTATCGCTATTTGTTGAACTTCGGGTACAACCACCCGCCAACGCCGCCAAACAGTGCCGCCACAACAATCCCCCCGATGCCGCACACAAACAATGCCGCCAGCACCATACTGCCCGCCGAAAGGAGTTGCTCGGTCAGCCCGGATTCGACCATTGATGCCAGTTGCGCATCGGAAAACTGGGTCAGGATGCCCTGCCCCACCTGCTGAAAGGTCACGCCGAATGCCGCCAGCACCATCGCCACCAAGCCGGAAACAGTACCGGAGACGATGCCCGCCAGCAATCCCACCTGAAACCCGTCGCGCGGGGTGACGATGCGTTGCTCGGCGAACATTGCCGCCGCGATGCCGGTCACTATCCACACGGTGATGAACGCCGGGGGGATGAGGAAGGTTCGCAGCAGCGGGAAAGCAATTTGATTCACCAACACCAGCAATGATACGGCAATCCCGCCGCCAATGCCCGCCTTCATCGCGGCATTGAGCAGGATATTGATTTCAAAATGGGCTAGTTTTTGGTTCTGTGATGTTTTCGCAGTCAAAAGTCGCTCCTGTTGCCTCACCGAAGTGAGGAAATTTGCCTCGGCATTATAGCATATGATGGCAATCTGCCCAAACAAAGCGCCCCACTCAATCGAGCGGGGCGCAGAACATCAAACTACTGAGGGGTGAAACGGATTACATCATTCCCATGCCGGGCGCGCCACCGGGAGCGGCGGGTGCTTCGGGTTCGGGAATATCGGTGATGAGCGCTTCAGTGGTGAGAATCATGCTGGCAATGGATGCCGCATTGGAAATTGCGCTTTTGGTGACTTTGGCGGGGTCAATGATACCTGATTTGACCATATCTTCGTAGGCTTCGGAAATGACGTTGAAGCCGACGTTGCTGTCGTTGCCACCGTTGCGGCGGCGAATTTCTTCCACCACCACTGCGCCATCGAAGCCGGCATTTTCTGCCAAACCACGCATCGGAGCTTCCAATGATTTACGGACGATTTCAATCCCGGTGTTGATGTCGGGCACGTCGTGGCTCAGGTCGGCAATGGCTTTTTGGGCTTTGATGAGCGCCACACCACCACCGGGAACCACACCTTCTTCCACGGCGGCGCGGGTCGCGCTCAGAGCGTCTTCCACTCGGTGTTTCTTTTCTTTCAATTCGGTTTCGGTTGCCGCACCCACACCGATAACCGCCACGCCACCGGCGAGTTTCGCCAGGCGTTCCTGCAATTTTTCGCGGTCATAATCGCTGGTGGAGTTTTCAATTTCGGCGCGGATTTGGTTGATGCGTCCCTGGATAGCTTCTTCGCTGCCTGCACCGCCGACGATGGTGGTATCATCTTTGGTGGAGACGACTTTTTCAGCCGTGCCGAGGTCGTCGAGGGTGGCGTTGCCGAGGTTTTTGCCGATTTCTTCAGCAATCACTTCACCGCCGGTCAGAATGGCGATGTCGTTCAGCATGGCTTTGCGGCGGTCGCCGAAGCCGGGGGCTTTCACTGCCAGCACGTTGAGCATCCCGCGCAATTTGTTCAGTACGAGGGTTGCCAGCGCTTCGCCGTCAACATCTTCCGCAATGATGACCAAATCACGTTTGCCGGTTTGGATGAGTTTTTCCAAAATCGGCACCAAGTCTTGGGCGGAGGAGATTTTCTTTTCGTGAATGAGGATTGCCGGATTTTGCAGACTGGCTTCCATCGTATCGGAATCGGTGATGAAGTAAGGGCTGATGTAGCCACGGTCGAACTGCATCCCGTCCACATACGAAGTTTCAAATTTCAAGCCTTTGCTTTCTTCCACGGTGATGACGCCGTCTTTCCCGACTTTTTCCATCACTTCGGCGATGAGGTTGCCGATTTCCGAGTCGGCGGCGGAGATGCTGGCGACGTCAGCGACATTTTCGCGTCCTTCAACGGGGATGGACATCTCGGCAACGGCTTCCGTGGCTTTGCGGGCGGCAATTTCGATACCGCGTTTGAGCAGCATCGCATTTGCGCCGGCGGCAATATTTTTCAACCCCTGATTGGTGATGGCTTGCGCCAGCACGGTCGCGGTGGTGGTTCCGTCACCGGCGACGTCGTTGGTTTTGGTGGCGGCTTCTTTGAGCAGTTGCGCGCCCATGTTTTCAAAGGGGTCTTCCAGTTCAATTTCTTTGGCAACGGTCACGCCATCATGGGTAACGGTCGGTGCGCCCCATTTTTTGTCGATGGCGACGTTGCGCCCTTTCGGTCCCAATGTGGTTTTTACCGCATCGGCAAGGGTGTCCACGCCACGTTTCAGCGCCCGACGAGCTTCTTCGTTAAAAGAAATCTGTTTTGCCATTGGTGTTTCACTCCTTTTTCAAGATTAATTTTTTTCCAAGTGCGAATAATTTTTTCGGGCATTAGCACCCGGATACACAGAGTGCTAAACCGTGGAATATCATACTCAAGAAAGGAGGAATTTGCAAATATTGAGGGGTGATTTTGGCACTCGAAGGGAGAGAGTGCTAAAAAACAAAATGCCGCACCCGTTATCGGCGGGTACAGCAAAAGAAGGTGACAGCGAAAGTTTATTCTTTTTCGGAGGGGGCGTCGCCGGCAGCGGGTTTTTCAGCTTCCGACTTCTCTTCGGTTCCTACCTGTGATTTAAACTCACGGATAGACTTGCCAATCGCACCACCAATTTCAGGCAACCGTCCCACACCAAAAATAACCACGATGATGACCAAAATAATTAATAATTCAGGAATACCTAACTGAGGCATAGTTATCTCCTTTAAATCACAGTAACCGCGTCCATAACGCACCAACATTATAGCACACCTTCATCCGCTGGCAAATAAATTTTTTCGATTCCACAAATGTGTCGCCGGTAAACTTTGAGGTTCAACCGAAATTCAGGGGGATTTATAAAATGTCATTGCGAGGCGCGTTTTTTGCGCCGAAGCAATCACTGTGAACATCAGCGGAGATTGCTTCGCTTCGCTCGCAATGACAGACCCCCTGAATTCCCAAAGACCCAACTTTGAGCCTTTCCCATTGCCCGTTATAATAGCGGTATTATGCTAAAGATTTATCTGCTGGGAACATTTCAGCTTGAGATTGACGGCGTGCCCGTGCCGGAAAATGCATGGCACACCAAACAGGCGCGTCAGTTGCTCAAAATTCTGTTGACCCATCGCGGGCGAATTGTGCCGCGCGACGTGTTGATAGAATCGCTGTGGGCGCACGCCGACCCCCGCAAAGCCGCCACCACCCTCCGCACCGCCGTCAACGCCCTGCGCAAAACGCTCGAACCGAATCGCCCCCCCTACACCGAATCCGCGTTCATTGTGGCGCACGCGCCCGGCTACAAATTCCAACTCTCCGATGCGGTGTGGATTGACGCCATCGCTTTCGACAACTTGCTGGATTCCGCCGCCGAAACCGACCCGGCACAGAAAATGGCGCAACTGGAAGAAGCGCTCGCGCTGTATCACGATGATTATTTGTGCGACGATGTATATGAAGACTGGGCAACGGACGAGCGCAATCGCCTGCGGGAACGGTATCTGACGGCGCTGACCACGCTGGCGGAAATATACGCCGCGCACAACCGCTTCGACCGCGCGATTGCCAACCTGCGCCGCGTCCTCACCCGCGACCCCGACCGCGAGCCGGTGTATCGCACGTTGATGCGCTATTATATGCGCCGGGGCGATATGGTTGCCGCGCTCAAAACCTTCGAGCAGTTGCGCCAATATCTGGCGGATGAACTCGGCGCCGACCCGTCCCCGCAATCGCTGGCGCTGCATCAGGCAATTTTGAACGGAAAGCTCACCGAACCGGCAACGCCCGCGCTGGTCGCATCGTCCACCGCTTCCCCGCTGGAAACGGTCTTCGTCGGGCGGAAAACCGAGTTGGCGCAACTGACCCGCGCCGTGGACGCGCTGAAACACCGCCGGGGGCAGATGGTGTGCATCACCGGAGAAAGCGGGGTGGGGAAAACCAGACTCGCGTCCGCCGCGCTGGATTACGCCACGGAACACGGGCTGGCGGTGCTGGTGGCGCGGTGTCAGATGGCGGAGCAATCGCTCCCCTTTGCGCCGGTGGTGGACGCGCTGGAAACCTACATGCACCGTCACCAGCACAATCTGCTGAACCGAATTTCGGCGACCGACCGGGCGCAACTGGCGCAACTTTTTCCGGCGCTGGCATGGCAGGTGGATGAAGATACGGCAGCCCCCACGCTGACCGATATGAACCGGCGCATGGTGGTCACCGGATTGGTGAAGATTTTACTGAATCTGAGCCGCCAACCGCTGGTGCTGTTCATCGACGATTTGCAATGGGCGGACGACGCCACCCTGACCCTGCTGGCGAATGTGAGCCGCTATGTTCCGCAATCGCCCGTGCTGGTGGTGATGGCATATCGCCCGGAGGAAGTGCCGCAAAATGCCCCGCTGAACGTCTTTCTGCGCGATTTGACGCACCATCAGGCGATGCAAACGGTACATGTAGCTCGATTATCCGAAGGGGAAACGACGGCTTTTTTGCAAGCCATCGCCCCGGACACAAAAGATTTGGGGGCGGTGGTACAGCAGTTGCACCAATTGACGGGTGGCAATCCGCTATTTATGACCGAGACGATTCGCGCCCTGTTGGACGCGCATCCGCAGGCGCTCAGTTCCGGCGAAGCGGGCGCGCTGCTGGCAGACACGTCTGCGCTGGGCGAACCGTCCTCCCACGTGACGGACATCATTTCGGCGCGATTGGCGCATGTGCCCCCCGCCGCCCGCACCGTGCTGGAAATCGGCGCGGTCATCGGGCGCGATTTTTCCGTCGATTTGCTGGAAGCCATCGCCACCACCGACCCCCTTTCCGCGCTTTCGGAATTAATGAAACGGCAATTTCTGGTGGAAGTCTCCCCCGGCAGACTCGATTTTTCGCACCAGATTGTGCGCGATGTCATCTACCGCCAACTTTCACCCCTTGCCCGCCGTCGCCTCCACCGCCGAGTGGCGGACGCGCTCATTCTGCTGTTCGGCAAACAAGCCGGTTCGCACGCCGCAGAAATCGCCGAGCACAGCTTGCGCGCCGGAATTGTCGCCCGCGAGCAGGGGATGATTTTTTCCGTGCTGGCGGGTAAATATGCCATGCGCGCCTTCGGCTTCGGGCAAGCCGTTCACCATTACCGGCAGGCAATCGACCTGGCGGAAACGATGCCCCAAACTGCCGACATTGACCACTGGTTGCAACAGGCGTATCAGGAATTGGGGCAGGCGCACGAAAATTTGATGGCATGGGATGCCGCCCGCGAAGCCTACCGGCAATGTTGGGTGTGGGCGCAACAGCGGGGCAATCGGACGGTGGCGCTGATGGCGCAATACCGGCTGGCGGCAATGCTGGGGCTGATTGGACATCTGGAAGAATCGGCGGCGCTGACCGCGCGCATTTCAAAAGAATTGCCGCCCGAAACGCCGACGGTGATTGTTCATGCTCAAACCCGCTTGCAACTGCTCTCCTCCACCCGCGAGACGCCACCGACGTGGACGGAATCGGGATTTCCGGTCTTTCAGCCCAAACCGCTGCATGTGGAAAAACCGTGGCTGGCACTGGCGAAATTTCTGGGCGATGAACAGGCGGCGCAAACGTTGAATCTATACGGCTGGGCGCTCACCCTGCAAGGGGAAACAGCGGCGGCGGAAGAGACGCTGAATTATGCCGCCAATCTCGCGGAAGCGCAGCAACAGCCGGGCTTGCGCGCCACCAGCTACCACCTTTTGGCGCAACTGTGGGATTTGCGCGGGGAATATGGCGCGATGACTCAATCGCTCAACCGGGCGTTGGCGCTGGTGGCAGATATTCCCCATCTGCGCTGGATTGTCATTTGGGGGCGCATCCATCGGGCATATGTGGATTTGCGCTGGAACCGGCTCGACCGCGCCGCCGAGCGATTGCACCAGTTGAACGATGAACTGACGGCGCACACGGCGCTGCGCTCGCACCGGCTGAGTGTGCAGGTTGGCTTGGGGCTGCTGGCGATGTTCCGCAATCAAACGGAAGATGCGGCGCAACACTTTGACACGGCACTGGCAAATGTGGAGGATTTGTACGCCTCGAATTTTGTGGCGCTGTATGTCAGCCGGGCGCGATTATTCCGCCACCGGAAAGATTTCGCCGAGGCGGAACACGCCATTGTGCAGGCGATGGCGTTCGCGGCGGAACGGGGCATGCTGGCGGATTACATCAGCGCACTGGTGGAAGCTGCCCGCTTCGCGCAGGAAACCGGACAACCCGCCGACGTGTTCCATCTTTTGCAGCGCGCCGAAACCATGGCAACCCGCGCCGACCTGCTCCCGGCGCGACTCTCGGTGCGGCTGGCGCTCTATCGCACCTTCAACCAACTGGCAATGCCCGAAGATGCGGCGTGGTACCGGCGGCTGGCGCGCACCGACCGCGACACCATCGCCGCCACCATCACCGACCCCGCCGACCGGGCGGCGTATCTCTCGCGGCGGGATTTGAAAACACTATAGTTTCAGGTCTCAAGTTTCAGGTCTCAAGTCCGAAACCTGAAACTACGGACTTTGGACTTTGGACTTAGGACTTGAAACCTTGAACACGAAACCAAAAACCCGCAACCGAAAACTCGAAATCCTCATCATCGCCATGCTTGCCCTGCTCCCCCTGCTTTTTTTCTGGCGGGTCATCACCCCCAACTCCGCCGACCGGCTGTCCCTGAAAGCGGGCGATTTCACCGAGCAGTATTTCCCCCTGCGGGCGTTTTCGGCGCGGGCGTGGGTGAACGGCGACCTCCCGTTGTGGAATCCGCACATCTTCGGCGGGCAACCGGGGCTGGCAGACATCCAATCGGGGGCGCTGTACCCGCCGCACATCGTGCAGGCGCTCGCGCTGGGCTGGCTGGGCAAAGGCTTCCCGCTTTCCGCGCTGGCGTGGCAGGTCATTCTGCATTTCTCGCTGGCGGCGGTGGGCGCATATCTGCTGGGGCGATATTGGGCGCGGCGCGCGGGGGCAAGCCGGCGTGTGGCGCGCTTCACCGGCGCGATTGTGTCGCTCGCCTTCACCTATAGCGGCTATTTCACCGGCTTCCCCGTGCAGCAGATGACCATTCTGCTGGTCAGCGCGTGGCTGCCCTGGGTGATGTGGACGCTGGCGCGCACGCTCGACGCGGTGGCGGACGGATTGCCCGCGCGGGTGTCGCTGGCGCGGGCGGGCTGGGCGGCGACGGCGTTCGCGCTCGCCATTCTGGCGGGACACCCCCAAACAGTGATGTACATTTTTTATTTGATAGCGGCATATTTCGTGTTTCGAGTTTTGAGTTTCAGGTTCAGAGTTGCAGGGTGGCAAGGGGGAAATCAGCAATCAGCGGTCAGCAATCAGCGGTCAGCAATCAGCGGTCAGCGGTCGGCGGTCAGCCAATCTCACTTTTCACTTTTCACTTTTCACTTTTCACTCATCACTGCCCTCGGTGGTCTGATTGCCGCCGCGCAATTGCTTCCCACGCTCGATTTCATCCGCCGTTCCCTCCGCGCCGACTTGGATTTCAGCGCGGTGTCGCGCGGATTACCCCTCAGCGAGCTGGTTTCGGTGCTGTACCCCGGCTACTTTGGCGGCTCGCCGGAATATATGGGCATTCTGCCCCTGTTGCTGGTGGCGGCGGCGCTGGTTCTGAGTCGCCGAAAATTGCGCGGCACGATTATTTTTTGGGCGGCGGTGGCGTTGGGGTCGCTGGTACTAGCATTCGGCGCGAACACCTTCGCCTACCCGCTGGCATATCTCACCCTGCCCGGTTTCGACGCGGTGCGCCAGCAAGAGCGGGTCTTCCTCCTTTTCTCTTTTTCGATGGCGATTCTGGCGGGCTATGGCGCGCTCGCGCTGGCGACCCCCTTCCCGAAACCCATGCAATCGGTGTGGAAAAATTTTGAGCGCAACGCCCGGCGGGTGGGCGCGGTGGCGCTGACGCTGACCGGGCTGTTCATTTACGGCGCGGTGGCGGCTAACGTGCGCGGCGACGCGGTGAACCTGTTCAACGGCGTGCTGCGCCACCACATTTTCGGGCTGATAATCTTCGGCGGCGGGCTGCTCATGCTGGCGGCTCGCCCGCGCCGTTTCTGGCGGCGGGGCTGGGGGATGATGCTGGTGGCAGGCTGGCTGGCGTTCAATCTGTTCACCGTCAATTGGCAATTCAATTTGGAACGGCGAACCGTGGAACCATTCACCCCGACGGGCGTCAGTCAGTTTTTGCGGGAACACACCGGCGGCGAACCGGTGCGCATGGCGAGCGGCGGGCTGCTCTCCGGCGGCAACAACGCCGCGATGGTCTTCGAGCTGGCGGACATCACCGGCAACACCCCGCTCCAACTGGCGGATGTGGCGACTTTTGCGGCGGAAATGCCGTCGTGGCGGCTGTGGCAATTGCTGAATGTGCGCTACGTGCTGGACACGCGCGACATCGACAGCGCGGGGCTGGCGCGCCGTTTTGAAGCGGACGGGGTGAAGGTGTTTGAAGTGACCGACCCCTTTCCCCGCGCGTGGCTGGCGCACCGGCTGGTACGGGGCGACGATTGGCGCGCGCTGGCAGAAGATTCTTTTGACCTGAAAACAACCGCGCTGGTGGCGAAGCCGGTGGCAGTGGCGGAAACGGATGCGGCGGACAGCGTGACCGTCACCGGGGCGAAGGCGGGTTTTTTGGCGCTCGATGTCTCGGCGGGGGGGGATGGCTTGCTGGTGGTCAGCGAAATTTGGGACGCGGGGTGGCGCGCCACCGTGGACGGGCAACCTGCGCCCATCATCCGCGCCGACGGGGTACTGCTGGGCGTGCCGGTCTCGGCGGGGACGCACGCGGTGACGCTGCGCTATCAGCCCGAAGCGTTCCGGCGGGGCGTGTTTTTGTCGGCGGTGGGATTGCTCATCGCCCTGGTGCTGATTGCGTGGGGCAGTCGTCGGAAAAATGACAATTTCCGGCGGGAACAAAATCGGAATGGATGAACGTCACTGTGGTATGATGGGTGTGGTCGGCTGACGGTTGGCGGCAGAAAACCAAAAACGACAGGAGATTCAAAAATGAAAAAATTATTGTGGGCATTATCTATCGCGCTGCTGATAACCACACTGGCGTGCGGGATAACCGCCCGAACGGAAAACAGCATCAACGCCGCCAAAGATTCGCTCGCAGAAAAGGCGGGGGAAGGATTGGGAACGCTGGGGGAATTGGCGAAAAATACCGCCAAAGATGCCGTCGCCTCCGCACTGCAATCGGTCAATGTCAACAAATCTTTCAACCTGTCCATCCCCATCACCGATAGCGCGGTGAACAAAATCATCCAACTGAAAGAAAAAGCGAATCAACTCACCATAAATCAGACACTCATTGAAAATTTGCGGCTTTCATTCACCGGCGGAAATGTGGTGGTCACCGGCAACGTGAAAGATATTCTGTTCCAACAACTCAACTTGCCGGGCAGCAATCAGTTGACTGTCATTTTCCGCCCCGAAGTCACCGACGGCAGGGTGCATCTTTCGCTCATTGAAGCGAAAATCGGCGACACCCCCG
>JAJRSQ010000217.1 GCA_024278725.1 Chloroflexota bacterium | reverse complement strand
AGCGTGCCCCTACAACGCCACCGATTTTCGTTAAAACCGGAAGAAAATGCGTAAGAGCGGCTCGCAAATCGCCCCTGCGGCGTGAAATCATGAAAACCGGCAACCTTAAACTTTACTTTGCAACAGCCGTGTCGAGAAATTAAATTTACTTGTAGCCCCGTTTGGAGTATGGTATAATCTCTGCACCGAGCCGGACATATGGTAAGGAGGTCACTTCATGATAGAAGTATCAATTGACAGTATTCGCGTCAGTTTAATGTCTCAGCACCGGGTCGTCGTGTTGAAGGAAGACGACGCGCAGCGATATTTGGCAATTTGGATCGGTCCTGACACCGCCGAAGCCATCCACATGCACTTGCAAAAAGTAGCCGTCGCCCGTCCGATGACGCACGATTTACTGAAAAACGTCATCAGCGCGATGGATGCCACCGTGTCACACATTGTCATCAATGATTTGAGCAACGATGTATTCTACGCCCGCATCGTGTTGGATGTGGGCGGCAAAAGCATCGAAGTGGATTCGCGTCCCAGTGATGCGCTGGCGCTCGCCGTGCGTTGCGGCGCAAAAATATTTGTGGATGACAACGTGATGCATGAAGCGGGCATCGTGCCGGAAGCGGGCATCGACGTGGAAGAATTTCTGCGCGGCTCGGACGACACCCCCGAAACCGATGTTGATGAAGAAAGCGATTTGGACATCTTCCGTGATTTTGTCGATTCGCTGGACTTGGACGATTTGGGGTAATCCCGCCACACCACCTTCGATTTAAACGCACCGCTTGATAATGAACGTCACGCGCAGCACTTCGGTAATGGCAAAAAAATAATGCTTGACCCGATTGTCTGCGCGTGCTATAGTTACAACAGAATACATGTTCTGTTTTTCAGGGATAAAATCGCATGGCAGGCAACAACAATTCCATACCCAAACCAACCAAAATCCATCCGCATAATATTGAGGCGGAAGAAGCCGTCTTGGGGTCACTGCTGATTGACCCGGACGCAATTTTGCGCGTCTCAACCTTTTTAGAGCCGGATGACTTCTATTTGCAGCGCAACAAATGGATTTACGAAGCCATCCGCGCCCTGCATGAACGCCGAGACCCCGCCGATTTGGTCACCCTCACGGATGAACTCGACCGTCAGGGGCGGCTGGCGGACATCGGCGGTCCGGCATACCTCACCGATTTGATTGCCGCCACCCCCACCTCCATCCACGTGGAATATTACGGCAGAATCATCGAGCGTACCGCCGTATTGCGCCGCCTGATTGACGGCGCGGGGAAAATCGCGCAGTTGGCGTATGAGGATGTGGAAAGCGTGGAAGAAATCATCGACCGCGCCGAAGCCATCGTCTTTGGCGTGTCCGAACAGCGCGCCAGCAAAGACCTCAAGCCCATCCGCCTCGCCATTGACACCTATTATGACCGCATCGAATACCTGAGCCAGCATCAGGGGGAAATCGTCGGCATCCCCACCACCCTGAAAGATTTGGACAAATTACTGGGCGGCATGCAACGCTCCGACCTGTTGATTCTGGCGGGTCGCCCCGGGATGGGGAAAACATCGCTGGCATTGAGCATCGCCCTGCAAGCCGCGCGCCGCTGGGACAAACGGGTCGCCGTCTTCAGCCTGGAAATGAGCGACGAGCAATTGGTGCAACGCCTCCTCTCCGCCGAAACCGGCATCGACAGCCAACGCCTGCGACTGGGGCACATCCGTGAAAATGAGTGGCCCACCCTCATCCAAGCCACCGAACTGCTGGCGAACACCTCTTTTTTCATCGACGATACCCCTGCCATCAGCGTGATGGAACTGCGCACCAAAGCCCGCCGCCTCGAAGCGGAATTCGGGCTGGATTTGATTATTGTTGACTACCTGCAACTCATGCGCGGCAACACCCGCTCTGAAAACCGCCAGCAGGAAATCAGCTTCATCTCCCGCTCGCTGAAAGAACTCGCCCGCGAATTGCGCGTCCCCGTGCTGGCGCTCAGTCAGCTCAGCCGCGCGGTGGAAAGCCGCCACGACAAACGCCCCATGCTCAGCGACCTGCGCGAATCCGGCTCCATTGAGCAGGACGCCGACGTGGTGATGTTTGTCTACCGCGATGAAGTTTATAATCAGGACACCGAATTCCCCGGCATCGCCGAAATCATCGTCGCCAAACACCGCTCCGGTCCCACCGGGCAATTCCAGGTTTATTTCAGGAAAGAATTGACCCAGTTTGTTGATTTGGAAACGCGCACCCAGCCGATGGAGTATTAATTGTGGACACCTTCGCCGGTTTTCCGGGCGGTGATTTAAAATTCACCGCCGTGCCGAATATGTTTTTCACCAAATTGTTGCCGCAAATTGACAATTTGGCGGAGCTGAAAGTGACGCTCCATTTTTTGTGGCTGCGTCAATATGAAAAGAAAAACGCCATCAGCCGCGAAGAATTGCTGACCCATGAAACGCTCATCCACGGCTTAGCCGCCATCGCCGCCGACCCCTTCGAGGCGTTGACCGAAGGGTTGCAGCGCGCCGTCGCCCGCCAAACATTGCTGATGGCGCAACAGCAGACCGGCAGCGATTTGCGCGAATGGTACTTTCTGAACAGCGAAGGGGGGCGCATCACCCTGGAAAAAATGAAGGCGGGGGAACTCGGCGTGGTGGAAATCGCCGGCGCGGACATTGTTTCGCCCGGATATGCCCGGCGTTCAAATATTTTTGAATTATACGAAGCAAACATCGGCTTGCTGTCGCCCATTCTGGCGGATGAATTGAAAGATGCGGAAATGACCTACCCCGCCGAATGGATTGAGGAAGCACTCAAAATTGCCGTTGAAAACAACGTCCGCAAGTGGCGCTATATTCGCGCAGTTTTAGAAAGCATGGCAACCGAAGGAAAAGACAATGGAAAATTTAACCGCACGTCTGAACAAGATTCGTCAAAACGTTGGTTCACAGATGAAGAACGGGAACTCTTCTTCCGTTGACCCCCTTCCGCAACCCGAAACAAGTTGCACCATCTGCGGCGGTACCGGCTTTTTACGGCGTGATGTCCCCGTCGGACACCCGGATTTCGGCAAAATTATCCCCTGCGAATGCCGAGTTGAAACCATCAAAGAAAAAAATCTGGCGCACTTGCGGCACATCAGCAATATTGAAGCGATGACCCATTATACCTTCGACTCTTTTCAACCCGAAGGCTACGCGCTGGACGAAAAGAAGAGCAAAAATCTCGCCAGCGCGTATACTATCGCGCGTCAATTCGCCGAAAATCCGCGCGGCTGGCTCACCTTTTTTGGCGGGTACGGTTGCGGCAAAACCCATCTGGCGGTCGCCATCGCCAACCACCGCATCAGCCTGGGCAAACCGGCATTATTTGTGGTCGTCCCCGATTTGCTCGACCATCTGCGCGGGGCGTACAGCCCGCACAGCACCACTACTTATGATGAACGATTCGAGCAAATTCGCAACGCCCCGTTGCTCATTCTGGACGACCTCGGCACGCAATCGAGCACGGATTGGGCGAAAGAAAAGCTCTTTCAGCTTTTCAACCACCGTTACAACGCCCGGCTGGCGACGGTCATCACCACCAACCACAAGCTGGAAGAAATTGACCCGCGCATTCGCTCGCGGCTGGTTGACCCCGATTTGTCGGAAGTGGTGAACATCCTCGCCCACGATTTTCGCGGCGGGGGGATGGAATACATGTCGGAACTTTCCACCCTCTCCCAGCACGGCGACAAAACCTTCCAAACCTTCGATTTACGGACGCATGAACTGCCGCGCGAAAAAGCGGAAAACCTGCTGCAAGCGTTCAATATGGCGCGCAGCTATGCCGCCCGTCCCGAAGACTGGATTTTGTTCACCGGCACATACGGATGCGGCAAAACCCACCTCGCGGCGGCGATTGCCAATGAATTCGCCGGGCAGAGCAAAAATGCGCTCTTCGTGGTCGTCCCCGATTTGCTCGACCATTTGCGCGCCGCCTTCGGTCCGCAATCCACCACCCCATACGATAAACGGTTCGAGGAAGTGCGCAGCGCACCCCTGCTCGTGCTGGATGATTTGGGGACGCAAAGCGCCACCCCCTGGGCGGAAGAGAAACTCTACCAGTTGCTCAATCACCGTTACAACGGACGGCTGCCCACCGTCATCACCATGGCGAACACCACCCGCCTCGATGACCGACTCAAATCGCGGTTGCTGGATGTGGGGCGCTGCACCGCCATCGAAATTACCGCGCCCAGCTATCGGGGCGCACCATCGCTAAAAATGAAAAAACCGTACAAAAAACGAATGTCACGCAAATAAAAGCATCAGGACAGAAACCGCCATATGAACACTCACTGGGATGCCTCCACCAAACGGATTGTCGCCGTTGCGCTGGGAATTCTGCTCATCTATGTTCTTTATCTGAGCCGGTCGGTGTTGCCGTTTTTAATCATCGCCGCGCTGATTGCCTTTTTGCTCGCGCCGATGGTCAACTTTATGAACCGGCGACTCTACATCCCCAAAGTGTTCGCCGTCCTGCTCGCCTATCTGATATTGGCGCTGTTTTTGACGCTCTTCCCGTTGATATTAATCCCCGCGCTGCTCAACGCCTTCGGGGATATTAATGTCGATTGGCTCGCCGTGGTGCAGCAATTTTTAACGTGGCTGCACACCACCCTGGAGGGCTGGCGGTACATCCAACTCTTCGGCATTTCATACGACCTCTCCGCTTCCATTGACCCCGCCATTGACGCCCTGAACAATATCTCGCCCACCCAATTCATCCCCTCACTGGAAACCATCATCGCCTCCATTCCCACCACCCTGCAAGTCACGCTCGGCGTGGCTTCAAACGTGGTGGGAACCATCATCTCGTCCGTGCTGGCAATTATGCTCACCTTTGTCTTTTCGATATACCTCACCCTTGACGGCGGAAAATTCGTGCAAACCTTCATCGACCTCGCCCCGCCCGCCTATCAGGCTGAAATAAAAGAACTGCACCGGCGCATCAAAGCCGTGTGGAGCGCGTATTTTCGCGGGCAATTCATCCTTGCGGTCATCATCGGGGTACTCACGTGGATTGTCGGCACTATCATCGGCTTGCCGGGCGCGCTGGCGCTGGCGGTCATCGCCGGTACGATGGAGATTCTGCCGAATTTGGGACCCATTCTGGCGGCAGTGCCCGCGCTGCTGGTGGCGCTGGTGCAAGGCTCGCTCACTTTATCCACCAGTAACCTCACCTTTATGCTGATTGTCTTGGGCGCGTATTTTCTCATCCAGCAGGTGGAAAACAATCTGGTGGTGCCAAAAATTCTAGGGGACGCGGTGGAACTGCATCCCCTCTTCGTGATGACCGGCGTGGTCGTCGGCGCGACGGTGGCGGGGATTTTGGGCGCGCTCATCGCCGCCCCCACCATCGCTTCCGCGCGGATGGTGGTCGCCTACGCCTACGCCAAAATTTTAGACGCCGAACCCTTCCCCCCTCAGCCGGAAACCCACATCCCGCCGCCCACGTGGACAGAGCGATGGGCAACGGCGCAAAAATTCATCCGCACCGCCCGCAATCGATTCTTCAAACCAAAACTCTAACGCACTTCTAACATAAAAGAGTAGCATCTTCTAACACAACCGAGTATAATTTTAATAGATGGATTATCTCGGTAGAGGGGTGAACTATGCCCATATGCCGATAACGATTGCAAGAGGACAACTTTTTTATGATGCGATTTGACCGTTTTACAGAGCGCGCTCAAGATGCGGCGATGCGGGCATACGAAATTTTACAACGCTACAAACACGCCCAGGCAGACACCGAACATCTGCTGTTGGCGCTGTTGGAACAGCCGGAAGGCACAGTATCAGACATTTTGCGTGACTTGGCTGTAGAGCCGGAAGAACTCCGCGAGCGGGTGGACGATATTTTGCAACGCTCGCCGAAAGTGAATATGATGCCGAATATGGCGGTGGGGCAGGTTTACATCACCCCGCGCCTGAAGCGAATTTTAGACCAGGCACAGGTGGAAGCGCAGAACCTCAACGATGAATACATCTCCACCGAACACCTTTTCCTGTCCATTGTCGCCGAGCGGGGCACAGCCACCGCGCGCACCTGCGGCGAGTTGGGCATCACCTATGCCGCCGTGGTGGATTCCATCAAACAAATGCGCGGCGGCACACGGGTCACCAGCCCCCACGCTGAAAAGCAGTACCGCACGCTGGAAAAATATAGCATCAACCTGACCGACAAAGCGATGGAAGGCAAGCTCGACCCCGTGATTGGACGGGATGACGAAATTTTGCGCGTCATTCAGGTGCTATCGCGGCGCACAAAAAACAATCCCATCCTCATCGGGGATGCGGGCGTGGGCAAAACCGCCATCGTCGAAGGCTTGGCGCAAAAAATTGTGGATGAAGATGTCCCCGAAATATTGATGGGCAAAAAGGTACTCAGCCTTGATTTGGGGGCGATGATTGCCGGTTCGCGTTTCCGGGGTGAATTTGAAGAACGGCTCAAAGCCGCCGTGGATGAAATCAAAAGCGCGGAAGGGGAAATCATTCTGTTCATTGATGAACTGCACACCGTGGTCGGCGCGGGGGCGGCGCAGGGCGCAATGGATGCCAGCAACATGCTCAAACCAGCGTTGGCGCGCGGTGAATTGCAGTGCGTCGGGGCAACCACGCTGGATGAATATCGGAAATACATCGAAAAGGATGCCGCGCTGGAACGGCGCTTCGCCACCGTGTTTGTGGACGAGCCGTCGGTGGAAGAGACCATCCAAATGCTGCAAGGGGTGAAACACCGCTACGAGGCGCATCACGGCATCACCTATTCACCGGAAGCGCTGGAAGCCGCCGCCAAACTCTCGCACCGTTATGTCACCGAACGATTTTTGCCCGACAAAGCGATTGACTTGATTGACGAAGCGGCATCCAAATTGCGCATTGCCATCTATTCCATGCCGCCCGAATTGAAGGCAAAAAAGAAAAAACTGTCGCGCATTAAAAAGGATGAAGCCGCCGCCGCGCAAAGCCAAAACTGGGAAACCGCCGCCCAATTAAAAGCGGAACGGTTGCGCATGGAAGAGGAATTTCAGGCAGAATATGACTCTTGGCGGGAAGAGAAAAATCTGGACGAAATTGTGGAAGTGGACGACATCGCCGACGTGATTTCTATGTGGACGGGCATCCCCGTTTCCAGCATGTTGGAAACGGAAGCCGACAAACTTCTCCAAATGGAAAAACGCCTGCATGAGCGGGTCATCGGGCAGAATGAAGCCATCAACGCCATCTCCGACGCCATTCGCCGCGCGCGCTCCGGGCTGAAAGACCCGCGCCGCCCCACCGGCAGCTTCCTCTTTTTGGGGAGTTCCGGGGTCGGCAAAACAGAGCTGGCGAAAGCGCTGGCGTGGTTCCTGTTTGATGACGACGATGCGCTGTTGCGCATTGATATGAGCGAATACCGCGAAAGTCACACCGTCAGCCGCTTGTTTGGCGCACCGCCGGGCTATGTCGGATACGATGAAGGGGGGCAACTCACCGAGTCGATTCGCCGCCGCCCGTATCAGGTGGTGCTGTTCGATGAAATTGAGAAAGCGCACCCCGACGTCTGGAATGCGCTGCTCCAAATTCTGGAAGACGGGCGGCTCACCGACGGGCAAGGGCACGCGGTTGATTTCCGCAACACGGTCATCATCATGACCAGCAACGTCGGCACGCAATTTGGACCGAAGGGGGGGACGCTCGGCTTCCGCGCGCGGGGCGATGAAGGCACGCTGCACGATGAGCGGATGAACCGCGACATCAAAGATGCCCTGCGGCGCAACTTCCGTCCGGAATTTTTGAACCGCATTGATGAAATCATCATCTTCCACACCCTCACCCAAGAGCAGGTTTTGCAGATTGTTGACCTGCAAATGAAAGAAATTGCCGACCGGCTGGCAGATAATCAGATAAATATTGAACTGACACCCGCCGCGAAAAACTGGCTGGCGAAACAAGGCTTCGACCCGCAATTCGGGGCGCGCCCATTACGCCGCACCCTGCAAAAGCAAGTGGAATCGCCGCTGTCGGTGCGCATTCTGCGCAAAGAATTCCACGCCGGGGATACCGTGCTGGTGGATTACGATGAAGAAAACGGACTGACCTTCCGGCGGGCGGATGATGGCATTTTAGTGGAAATGAAACAACCAACCGATGCGGTTGTGGAGTAACAATGACCTATCAAACCAAATTACCTTTTCCTATGCCGCAAATCAATGCACCACCGCCCAACGCCGGTTATCGGGAACGGTTAGCGGAAGCATTGCGCCAAAATTTTGATTTTCACGGACACAACACGGCATATGCCTCCCATAATTTTCATTCCTTTCCGGCAAAGTTTCCACCTCAGTTGCCTCAACTATTCATCGAGTGGTTGACCTCGCCGGGAGATGTCGTACTTGACCCTATGTCCGGTTCCGGCACAACTATATTGGAAGCCTCGCTCGCCGGACGATTTGGGATTGGGGTGGATATTGACCCACTGGCATTGCGGCTGGGAAAAACTAAAATCAGCATTGTGGATTTTGAGCTGGCAGCCCAATCGGGAACACGAGTGTGGCAGCACGCTGAACATCACCTCCGCCACAATGCTATAACCATCACCAGCGAAATCAACAACTATTTCGACGAAGAGACCAAGAAGTTTATAGATTACTGGTTTTTACCTGCCACACAACGCGAACTTTTTGCATTGGCAATGGAAATAGCCCGTGAGCCAGACCAAACCATCCGTAATTTTTTGGAATTGGCATTTTCTGCCATCATCATCACTAAATCGGGCGGTGTATCGCTGGCACGAGATTTGGCACACACCCGCCCACATCGTGTCACAGACAAAAACCCGCGCTCTGCCCTCGAACAATTTCAAAAGCGATTGAAGAAGAACTTACGCGGGTTAACTCAATTTCCCCCGTCAACAGGGTATGCAAATCTACTGGCGAGCAATGCCCAAATCACCGGGTTGCGTAATAATATTGCCGAGTTAATCGTCACCTCTCCCCCCTACGCCGCTAATGCGATTGACTATATGCGGGCGCATAAATTTTCGTTGGTGTGGTTTGGATATCCCATAAAAACGTTGGCGCAGATTCGCCGCAAATACATCGGTGGAGAAGCAACCAACGGCATCACCTTTCTACCTATGCCCCCTCACGCAAATACAGTAATTACCAATATCGCACAATTAGACACGAAAAAGGCAAAAGTTTTGCATCGCTATTACACTGAGATGACGCTTTCGCTGAAAGAGATGTATCGGCTTTTAAAGCCGGGTAAAGCCGCACTGGTGGTGGTCGGAACATCAACAATGCGTGGGATTGACACTGAAACGCATACTTGTTTAGGGGAAATCGCACAAACAGTCGGTTTTGATTTAATCGATATTGCCATCCGCCACTTGGATAGAGATAAACGAATGATGCCGGCTCGACGCAACACAACCATTTCTTCTCAAATTGAGGAACGAATGTATCAAGAATACATCATCGGATTATACAAAACGCCACATTGAACCCGGAAAGGACACGGCAGTGTTATCAAAATTACGTCAAAGCTACCATCAACAACTGTGCACACATATCCTTTTCCTAAAATCGGATGGAATCCCCAATTTTGCCGACAAACACAGCCGCCCCAGTGTTGCATTGGCAAAGAACATTGTACAACAATTTGGATACCCGCTGCGCCAAAACGCGCCCAGTGGGCAAGCCGCCGGCGTTGCTTTTGAAGAAATCACAATGACTTTTATCCGTGCATCATTGGACATACTTCAACACATCCGACCCGCTTCGTGGGAATTTTCTGTTCATTCAACCATCAAAGGATTTGAGCAATATGCTCATTTAGCTGATTTAGAGGCTTTGCTAAGTGAACGCAAAGATTTAAGAGCAGCATTAGGCGACTACCTCATCAAGCCTGATATTGTTATTGGGCGTATGCCACTGGCTGACCATGAAATCAACCGGAAGGAACTGATTGTTGATGATACGGTCGCGCAATTAACGCCGCTCCGGCGTGAAAACTTTTCTCATCCCAAACCAATTTTGCACGCCAGTATTTCATGCAAATGGACAATCCGGAGCGACCGCTCGCAAAATTCTCGCACAGAGGGATTGAATTTGATCCGCAATCGCAAAGGACACACGCCCCATATTGCCGTTGTGACCGCCGAGCCGTATCCCCAACGTATCGCCTCGCTGGCATTGGGCACAGGAGACATTGATTGCGTATACCATATTGCGTTACCAGAGTTACAGATTGCGGCTGAAGCTTATGGAAATCCGGCTGTACTGGATATGCTGAACACACTGGTAAACGGCAAACGCTTGCGCGACATCAGCGATTTGCCGTTGGATTTGATAACTTAATTTGCTTCACCCAACAAAAAAAGAGGCTGGCGCAAACCAGCCTCTTTTTAATTTCCTGAAAAATCCTACTTCACGCCGACCAATTCCACTTCAAAAATCAGGGTGGCGTTGGGCGGGATGACGCCGCCGAAGCCGCTTTCGCCGTATGCCAAATCGCCAGGGATGACCATTTGGCGTTTGCCGCCAACTTTCATGGTCGCCACGCCTTCATCCCAACCGGCGATGACCTGCCCCTGCCCCAATGTAAATTCAAAGGGGCGACCGCGGTCCAGCGAACTGTCGAATTTCGTGCCATCGGTGAGCCAGCCGGTATACTGCACGGTAACGGTCTGACCCGCTTCCGGGGTTGCGCCATCACCTTCCACAAAGTCATAATATTTCAGACCGCTATCGGTGATGGTGTAATCGCTTTCCGAAACATCCGTCGGCGAATCGGGCGAACCTTCCTGCACGTCCAGCAGTTGGACTTCCAGAATGATGTCCGCGCCGGGGGGAACTAATCCCGGAATACCGGCGTCGCCAAAGGCTTCGCTGGCGGGAATAATCATCTGCCGCGAGCCGTTGACTTTCATCCCTTCAATGCCCGCATCCGAGCCGGGAATGAATTGCCCTTGACTCAGGGCGAAGGTGGCGGGTGATGCGCGGTCAATCGAACTGTCGAATTTCGTGCCGTCAGTGAGCCAGCCGGTGTAATCAATGGTGACGATGTTGCCGGCTTCGGCGGTTGTGCCGTCACCGACGGTGATGTCAAACGTTTTCAGACCATTGTCGGCGACGGTATAATCGCTGTCGGCAACGTCGGTGGGTGATTCGGGCGAACCGGCGGAAATTTTCACCAATTCCAGCTCGAAATACAGCGTGGCGTTGGGCGGAATGACGCCGCCCGCACCTTGTTCGCCAAATGCCAATTCAGGGGGAATGATGACTTTCATTTTGTCGCCCACACGCATCAGGGAGATGGCTTCATCCCAGCCGGGAATGATGCGCCCCTGCCCCAATGGGAATGCCATCGGCTGACCGGAGGTGTATGAGTTGTCGAATTCCACGCCATTCGCCAAATTAGCAATATAATCCACGGTGACAACGTCGCCGTTTTGTGGGGCATCGCCGGAGCCATTTTCCACAATCATATACTGCAAACCACTGTCGGTGGTGGTCATCTGGTCAGCGGGATAGGTTTCTTTGATGCTGTCTGCCAATTCGAGGGTGTGTCCGGTTGCGGGGTCGGCAGCCGGGTCAACAGCGGGGTTCACCTCTGCGACGGGCGTGTCGGTGGGGGGAACTTCGGTGGGTTCGGGGGTCGCTTGTGTACCGCACGCCGCCAGCACAAAAACGAACAGACTGATAAATAAAAGTTTTATTTTCACAAAAAATCTCCTTTTCTATTTACACTCCAAAGATGATAGCCCAAAACGAGCATTTATCCAAACTCGATACCGAATTGTAAGCCGCCATACCGAATTTTCGGGATTTTTGACATACAATTATGTTGGAAAACCAGATTATGTATATGCGCAATGGACATGCGCATCCCAACAAGGAGTGTGATATGCCCAGATTTTCATTAATATTTGTGTTCGTGTTGGTTGGCTTGCTGGCAGTGGCGTGCGGCAGTTCAACCACCCAACAACCGCCCACCGAGCCGCTCGCGGCGGCAACTGATGCCTCCCCCACCGAGCCGCCATCCGCCACCGACACCACCGCACCGGCGATAGCTGCGCCTGCGGACACCACCATCCCCCCCACCGATGCCCCGCCCGCCGTGAAGGTTGCCAAAAACGGCAAACCGCTGCTGGACGATGAGCCCATCCGTCCCTATGAATCATACTGGAACACCGATTTCAGCCTGCACACTGTCAGCTACAGCGAGATTCTTTCCGGCGGCGTGCCGCGCGACGGCATTCCACCCATCGACAACCCGAAATTTGTCAGCATTGAAGAGGCTTCGGCGTGGCTGGCTGACCAAGAACCCATTTTCGTCCTGCGCTATCAGGGTGAAACGCGCGGATATCCGCTGCAAATCATGATTTGGCATGAAATTGTCAACGATGTGGTCGGCGGCGAGCCGGTGGTGGTGACGTTTTGCCCGTTGTGCAATTCCGCCATCACCTTTAAACGGACGATTGACGGCACGGTGTACGATTTCGGTGTGTCCGGAAAATTACGCAACAGCGATTTGGTGATGTGGGACCGGCAAACCGAAAGTTGGTGGCAGCAAATTACCGGCGAAGCCATTGTGGGCGAGCTGGTCGGCACGCAATTGGACATGCTGCCCACCCAACTGGTCTCTTTCGCCGATTTCAGAACCACTTTCCCCGATGCGGTGGTGTTGTCGCAGGATACCGGCTTCAGCCGCTCCTACGGCAAAAATCCGTACCGAGGCTATGACACCGACCAAAATCCGTTCCTCTTTTCCGACATCCCCGACGCGCGCCTGCAAGCGGTTGACCGGGTGGTCGCCATCGTCATCGGCGACGAGGCGAAAGCCTATCCCTACAAAATACTGGCGCAGGAAAACGTCGTTGCCGATACCGTCGGCGGGCGGGATGTGGTGATTTTCTGGAAGGAAGGGACGACCTCCGCGCTGGATAAAAGCTCGATTGCCGATTCGCGGGATGTGGGTTCGGCGACCGCCTTTGACCCGAATTTGGACGGGCAGAAGCTGACCTTCACGTGGGATGGCACGAACTTTGTGGACGACCAAACGGGGAGTCAATGGAACATCTTCGGCACAGCCATCGGCGGGGAGCTGGAAGGACAGCAATTGTCGCCGGTGGTGGAAGCGGTGAGCCAATTCTGGTTCGCGTGGGGCGCGTTCCGCCCCGATACGGAGATTTACGGGCAGTAGCTCGTTCCCTCGATGAAGCGGGTTAGTGCATTTTCGACGGTTGGGGCGGCTCGCGAGCCGCCCCAACGTTTTTAGGGCGTGTTGACGTTTTGTCTTTTATGGCAGAATGATGCGTTTTCTGCCGTAGGGGCGACCCTGTGTGGTCGCCTTTTTGGGGCAGACACATAGGTCTGCCCCTACCCTTTTATCTTGTTTCATCCGTCAAAAATAACCATTACCATTACTTGTTCACCAACGGCATATAAATGAAGGTGGTCGGTTTGCCATCCACGCTGAAGTTCCAACGGTAGGTGGCGGTTGTGCCCGTCGCCGCGACGGTTTTACTGCGCAGGGCGGGAACGTTCTGCAGTGCCCGCGCAACCGGCGCGTCCAGCGTCACCGACACTTCGGCAGTGTAAACGCCCGTGGAAAGCCACCCGCTCGCGGGCTGGAAGCGCACCCCCCACACCGGCTCTTCCGCCGCAACCACCGCGCCCAAATCATAGGTCAGGTTGTTGGCTGTACCGGCGACAGGATTGCCGGCGGCATCCCACAGGGTGAAACTGTTCACCGTCACCGGCTGATTGAACGCCGCTTGCACCCGGTCTGTCCAGCCCGCCTGTTCCGTGTCGGCGGGGAGCGCGGCGATCACCTGCAAATCTGGAGCGCGCACGCTCACCGTGACGGGCTGGCTGTGGTTGTCGCTCATGTCGTATGACCGCACGCTGACGCTGTGGGTACTGGCAGACTCCAACCCGCTCAGGGTGTATGTTTCCACCGGATGGGTGACCGTGAACGCCGATGTGGTCACGCCATCCACCACGATGGTGTAGCCCAGCACATCAGGGTCAGAGAGGGAATCGTTCCAGCTCACCGTCGCCGAGCCGTCCGGCGCAACCTGCGCGGTCACTTCCTGCGGCGGGTTCGGCGGGGTGATGTCCTGATAATTCATCACCACTTGGCTGATGACCGGCATATTGTGCCCGTCATTCGCGGCGATGGTGAAGGTGTACACCCCGCTCGGCAGTGCCGGCGTCCAATTGTACATGCCGTTCAGCGTGGTTGTGGTGGTGATGAACCAACGTTTGCCGGTGGTATCTTCGGCATAAATTTGAACGAACATATCGGCGTTGGTGTTGTCGTTGCTTTGCCACGTCAGGCGCAATTGCCCCGCGCCGGTCACGTTCAAAATACGTTGCGTTTCCAGCGTGCGCATGGCGTCCCGCGCCGGGGCGTCGGTATCGCCGTAAATGCGAGCCGGACTCCCCTGTACCACCCGAATGCTCTCCAGCCCGCGCGTGGTTTCGCGCAGTTGGGTGACCTGCATGGTCAAACTCGGTTCGGGGTCGGTGCCGATGACATCCACCGTGTTGCCGCTTTGCGGTTGCAGCAGCCACGTGCCGGTTTGCGGCGCGTCCAGAATGTACACCCGTCCGTATTCCGTTCCTTCTTTTTGCTCATAGGATGGCGTCAGGGTGATGGTTTGCCCGTCCGGCTGAGTCACCATCAGCGGGAGCGGATTATCCCAGTTTTGCAGATGGATTTTTTCCACAAATGCCACCTGCCGCGACGGCTGAACATCCACCGTGAGCGGGTCGCGCCCGGCGGCAGCGGTTACGCCCAGCCGCGCTTCCATCGCGTTGAGCGCGCGCAGCGTCGGGCGGATGACTTTATACGGGCTGGCGCCGAGTCCGCCGTTGAATTTCAGCGGGTCGAAGCCGACGAAGGCGTATATTTTGAAGCCGAGCAGGTTCAGATACCCCTGCCCGCCCCACAGTTTCAGCCCCTGAGGACATGCTTTACTGGGCGATGGACCTTTGGTGCAGAAGCGTCCCCCTTCCGCCCCCACCGGTCCGATGGTTAAATTGAAGGGTGGAATGAGCCACACCACCGAATTCTTCTTCACCTCAAAGGTCGCCTGCACCCCCGCCGCGAGCGTGAATTCATCGTCCGCATCCAACCCGAAGGCGAGATAGCCCGTTATTTTGATGACCGTCAGCCGCAATTCTGCATCCACGCTGAAGCCCCGGTCGGAAATGACCACATCCGCTTTGGCGAGTTTCATGCCAATCAGATACAATTCGGCGCTGGTGGAAAGTTTGAAACGCGGCTTGAGTTGCAGCGTCACCGAGCCGGTCGCCTTCAGCATGGTTTTGCCGTTGACTTTGCCCGCCGTCTCCACCGCCAACCCGAAGGAGACGGTCATTTTTTTGGAGTCCATATCGAACTCACCCCAAATTTCGGTGATGTACAACCCGGTGCCGTCCAGCGGACCGATGGCAGCGGGAGGCTGACCGGAATATTTCAGGTAAACCTGCCGCAACTGCGAGTCGCCATTCTCCACCACCATTTTGAAGCGCCCCGCCACGGAGAACATTTCAAAGTTCAGTTTTGCCCCCGCCGCAATGGTATAAAAGCCCGATTTATCCTGCGTGAATTCGGCGAATGCATCCTCAACGCCCATACCGGCAACAGAGAAGTTCGGGAGCTTGAATTTGCCCCCTTTGATTTCAAACCCTTTGGGTCCGCCGATGGTCATCCCGGTGAGGGTGAAACCGCCCAGCGGGCTGTCGAAAATTTTCGGCAATTCCGCCTTCGCTTCGCGGATGAAAAGGGTGTCGTCTTTGAAGCGTGCTTCGCTCACCGAGAGTTTCATGCCCACCAACTCCAGCGAGAAGCCGGTGACCGTACCGGTGACTTTGCCGTCTTTGGAAACCTTCACCTCAATTGTGCCGCTGACACCCTGAATATCCTGCGCGGTGAGTGGCGTGCGGGCGGCGCGGGCGGCGCGCAGATTGACCGCCAGAATGTCCACCGTCCCTTTGATTGCCAGCTCGTATTCGCTTTTGGCGTTGACCTTCACCGTGGCGGTCATATTTCGCAGGCGCAGCACGCTGCCGAGCTTCAGGTCTTTGATGGTCATGCCGCCGGTGATACCCGTCCACGAGACGCCGGAATTGTCGATTTTCAGGTTCGTCACGCCCGCCATCGTACCTTTGCCCCAGCTTTTCGGGAAGGTGAGGCTGGCGGTTTTAGCGGTGAAAGCATCATTTTCATATTTCAGGGTATCCACTTTGAGGGTGACCCCGGCGATACTCAATTGTGCGCCGACAATATCGGTTTTGACCGTGCCGTTGTCCACCGTGAGCTTCACTTTGCCACCCACGTTGCCGATGGTGCTTTTCTGCCCGCCCAGCATGAAGATGACTTCCGAAGTGAAACCGAAGGTATATTTGTCGGCGGTGTTGACCAGCTTCAATTCGCCCTCGGTGATTTTGAAGGCGACGCCCGCCTGCTGGCTCGGTTTGCCCCCCAGCCAGAAGGTGCGGTCGAGCTTGAATTTCACCCCGCCTGCCTCAAAATTAATGAACGGACTCTTGTCGGAAATGGTGACATTTTTCAGGTAGATTTTCGTATCCTGCCCCTGCAACTGCCACGATTTGGGCAGCGACCATTCCGACGTGCCGGCGATGATTTTGTAGCTCGCGCCTGTCGGCTCCAGCAATGGCGAAGCGAGTCCACCGCCGCGACCGATTCCGGCGACGGGCACTTCGCGGAATTGCACCAGCGTGAAGCTGAGGTTCTTCATGTTGAAGGGACGCCCGGCAACCTGCAAGCCCAGTTTGCTCACGCCGCCGGTCAGTTTCCCGTCCTGCAGGGTGAGGCGGACACCGGCAGCCTTCACATTGCTGTTGGCGGGTAATTTCGGCAGGCGCATCCGCCCGACGATTTCAATTTTATATTTGGCGTTCAGCGCGGTGATTTCCACGCTGTCCGGCACCGCATCGGCGCGATAGGTGCGCCCGCCCAGCACTTCGATGTGCAGGGTGGCAATCATATCCTGATTATTTTTGGGACTCTCCCCCTCCAGAATGAAGAAGTTGCCCAGATTCAGCGCGGGAATATCGAAATTGACCGTGCCCGCAATCTTCTTGAATTGCAACCCTTTTTCATCAATCACCAGCCCGGTCATCAACACCGGCTCAATGCCGGGGAAGGTGAGAGTCGCCTTACCGATGGTCACCCCTCCCTTCGAGTTCATCGCCAACTGTTCCGCCTTCAGCGAACCGCCCGCCACCGACATCAGCAGACTGGGCGTGTCCACCTGCATGGAAAATGAACCGTCGCCGTGAATGCGTCCCCGCGCGGTGAGCGTCAGATTCGGATTTTCGGGGATATTTTTGATGTCAATGCCGCCATTCACTTCCACGAAATCGTTCAACACGCTCATGACAATGTTCACGCCGATGTCGAAATCAAAATCTTTCGGCAAAAGCTGGCTGATGTATTTTTGCGTTTTGCCCGCCACGGTCACATCACCGGACGTGCGGTCGATATTCAGCACATCCGAGGCGAGGATGGGAAATTTATTCGGCTGGATTTGCAGCACCCCGGCAACTGAAATGTCGCCGGTGGCTTTCCACGTGGCTTTGGCGTTCACCAGCGTCGGAATGCCGGAAATGGTCACATCATCCACATGGTAAAGCCGGATGGTGCATTTGTTGGCGGTATCTTTTTTGCCCAAAAACAGATTGCCGGTCGCGGTGGTGGTGTCGCCGGAGGTGCTGATATTGTCGGCGAAGACACAGACGTTCCCCACCAATTTGGACGGCTGTCCGGTTGGGGTGGGCAGCGGTGTCGGCGAAGGCGTGGGCGACGCGGTGGCGGTCGGGATGGCGGTGGGCGGAATGACCGTCGTCGGGGTGGCGGTGGGGGGCGCGCCCGCATCGGCAGCGGGGGTGAACCACAATTTGATGTTGTCGAATGCCAGCGCGGACGATGAACACACATAATGGTCGAAGCTCCACGTGCATAAATCGCCATATCCGGGCACGCTCATTTCCAAATCGGGGCGGGCAAAACTCCCACCGGGGTTGACGGTGTAGAGCCACGCATTCAACGGCACTTGGCTATTGTTGAAGGTGAACGCCGTCGGACCGGCAATGCCGAGGCAGAGCTTCTCATCGCTGGCAAGGTTGGTTTCCCCCAGTTGGATGGTGAAGCTGCCATCCGCGCCCGATTTGCCGGAGGCGAGTACCCCCGCGCTGCGGTCGGCGCAACGGCGGAGGGCAAAATCCACATCCGCCAGCGGGATATTTGTGCCGCCCGTACCATTAATGTAGGCGTACCCGCTGAAGCGCCAATTGCGGTCGCCGGGCAACGGGGTGGGCGTCGCGGCGAGAATCTGCGCCGAGCCGACATTGGCGAAGGTCCCCGCGCGTCCGGTGACATCTTTGGCAAGGGCGAAGATATTGTGCGTGCCGACCATGCCCGGTTTCAATTGAAATGCCCAGGTGACGCGCATATCGGTGGCGTTGTCGCACGACCATTTGGTCGCCCATGTGCCATTCGCGCCCAAACCGTTGAGCGAGCGTCCCGCCAGCAGAGTGGCGGCATTTTCGGCGGAATTGGGGTAAGTGGGATTGTATGGAATATTCTGCACCGTGCCATCCGCGGCGATGAGCTGCACCAGCGGTTCCCCCCCGGCGGGAGGATAATTCCCCACGTGGGCGCGGAAATGTGCGCCGGTCGGCGCGCCTGCCCCGCCGAGATACACTTCCACCCATTCGATATTACTGCACCCTTCCGCATCCCGATACACCACATCCATGGTCACGCCCACCCCGTAGGGCAGCGGACTTTGGGAAAGAGACGCGCTCACGCCCTGCGGCGCGGTGCCGGTCGGCGTTGCCGTGGGGGTGAAGGTCGCCGTCGGGGTGGATGTTGCCGTCGGCGTGGGGGTGGGGGTCGGCGTGGTGGGTGGCGGCGTCGGCGTGGGTGAAGTCACGTGGACTTCCACCTGATACGGCGGCGGAACTGCGCCCGCTCGCGCCACACCGGGCAAAGGGTTCGGCGAAACTTGCAGGGTGTAAACGCCCGCTTTGTCAATATCGGCGAAAATGTGATTCGCGCCACTGCGGTCGCCGACTTTCCCCAACCGCACCGGAAGACCATCCGGACCATAAATGACCAGATACACTTCGGTGGGGGTATTGCTGACGATGAAATCGAAGACCTGCCCGATTTCGCCGGTGGTCGCCGTCACACTGTAAAAATCCTGGTCGTCATTGCGCTGGAAGCAGGCATTGCTTTCCGGCAACCCGATGGAAAGCGGGTATGCGCCGGTGCGGGAATCATTCGGCTCATACGGGTCGTCACCGGCGGGACAAAGCCAACTTGCGGGCGCGGGAGCGGTGGCATTCACCGTGGAGCCTAATTCGTATATTTTCCCCTGCGCCGGAACGCCGGACGACGGCACCAGCCACACCACATATTTCCCGGTCTGCCGCACCGACACATCCAACGTGGCGTTCCCGTTGTCGGGGATGGTGGCGACGGCAATCGCCGTGCCTTCGGGGTCAAGCACGGTGACTTTCGTCCCCGCCGGCATCATTGATAATCCGATGTGCCAGTATTTCCCCATGTCTCCGAAGGACATCGTGCGGGCGAAATAATCATGGTCATTCAAATCACTGAAACAGGAACTAATTGCCGCTTTGGTGGAAATATCCCCTGCCGTGGCAAGGGTATCGTTCGGTTCATACGAATCGGTGCAGGTCACGGGCGTGGGGGTGGGAGTGGGATTGCCCAGCGATTGGCTGAATTGATATGTCACCCCGCCGGGCGGCACGCTGTTAGGCGAAACCAACATGAGGGTATACGTGCCGGAAGTAGTGACATCCACGCTGAGAGTGCTTGCGCCGCCCCCGGTGAAGGTGGAAACCACTGCGCTGCCATTGGGGGCGAAGAAAAAGACTTGCACGCCCGCCGGAACCTGCGCCAAATCAACCTGCCAGATTTTGCCAATATCGGATGAAGACATAGCGCGGCTGAAGGCATCTTGGTCGGAAGTATCGTTAAAGCACGCCGTCAGCGCAGTCAGACTGCCGATGTCGGCGGCGATGCTCAAACCGTTGTTCGGCTCGTAACTGTCGGCGCACGGCGGGACGGGTGTCGCGGTGGGGGTATTGGTCGGCGTGTTGGTGGGCGTGTTGGTGGGTGTGGGGGTGTTGGTCGGCGTATTCGTTGGGGTGGGCGTATTGGTGGGCGTGTTCGTCGGCGTGGGTGTCGCGGTGGGGGACGCCGGCTGCACGGAAATAATCACCGCACTGATGTTATTGTCGAGGAAGGGGTCGGACTGGTCTGCCGCACCGATGCTCGCGGTATTGGTCACCACTTGCCCGGCGAGGGGCGCGTCCACGGTCACGGTCATCACCAGCGTTGAAATTTGCAGATAGCCCATCGAAGGCACAATCCACTGCCCGAATACCGGGTCATAACTGCCGTTGTCAGCCTGTGAGCTTTGGAAAAGAAGCCCGTCGGAAAGCGGGTCATCCACGATGATATTGGTGGCGATGTCCGGTCCGTTGTTGACCAGCGTCAGGGTATAGACCACCGAATCGCTCACCGCCGGGACGGGATTGTTCACCTGTTTGATAATCTGCAAATCTGCCGTGATGCCGGTGGTCACGGTGATGGGCTGGTTGAACACGTCATTCAGGGCGTTGGAATCAACCTGATCCACCGAAACCAGCGATACGGTATTGGTCACAATACCGGCGGCGGTGATGTTCACCGTCGCGGTCACATACATCAGCGCGTCGCCGAGGGGGGACAGCGTGCCGACCTGCCAGATGCCGGTATTCGGGTCATACACCCCTTGCGACGGGCTGTGTGAAAGGTATGTCAATTGGAGGGGCAGCAAATCGGACACCACCACCGTGGTGGCAGTGAGCGTGCCGCCGTTGAAAACCTGCACCGGATAGACCACCGTCTCCCCCGCGAGGACATCCGCGCCGGGGAGCACTGTTTTGGAGACACCGATGTCCACCGTATCGCCGCCACTGCTGAAAAGCTCATCCGCACCGATGTCGAAGCCGGCGCCGTCCGGGCGGAGGTCGCCGTCAATATCAGTGGCGATGCCGGAATCCACACCCGCGTCCACCGCCGCCGAAGCCGCATCGAGCAGATGGTAGCCATCCGCCGGGTCGAAACGGGGGTCGCCCGTCACTGCGCCGGAGACGGTCAGCGCGCCCGCGCCGCCGGTATCCACGCCGTTACCGAACCACAGCGCCCCGTTGAGGGTCGCCGTGCTGAGGGCAGAAACGGTGATGCCGGTGGTGTGGGTGGCGATGATGGTGTTGGTGATGAACGCCGTACTCTCGAAGCCGACGCCATTGTCCGCCACCGCGATGCCCGTGCCGTTGCCGCCGGAATTGCTCGAAACCGTCACTTGATTCAGCACGCCGGTGGAACCGAGCAGCATCATCGCCGCGCCGGCATTGGTTCCGCTGATGATATTTGTTTTCAACACACTATTGGTCAGTATCACGGTCGCCGTATCGGCGTAAATGCCGCCGCCACTCCCGCCGGAAAAATTATCGGCAATGAGTGCCGCCGCCATTGAAATATCGACGAAATAAGCATCGATGCCGCCGCCCTGCGAAAAGGGGTCGCTCCCCGCGTTGTTCGCAGCAACGGTGTCGGTGATGGAGGAAAGGGTCACATCGTTGGCGTAAATGCCGCCGCCGTTCCCCTGCCCGCCAACCTGATTGCCGACAATGTTATTGAAGCGCATCGTCACGGGACGCACACTTTTCAGCGCCAGCCCGCCGCCAAAACTCACCCCCGTCACCCCCCCGCCGGCTTGATTGGCGTTGATGAAGTTTGAATCCAGTTTAGCGGATGACATCCCTTCCAGATACACCCCGCCGCCGTAACCCGAACCGTATAAACTGGCAAAATTATTGTCGATGAAATTGCCCGTCAGCGTCACCGCCGACGTTGCGCCGAGTAGGTCGGCGAGATAGACCGCCCCGCCGAAACCGTCGGCGAGCGGGTCGGCGGAGGCTTGCGCCTGATTGCCGCTGAGGGTGTTGCCCGCCAGCGTCACCGTGCTGTCAATCGCGCCGATAGCGCCGCCATAACCGGCATTCAGCGTGGCAGTGGTGGCAGCATTCCCGGAGAGGGTCATGGTGAGCACATCCAAAGTCGCGCCGAAGGCGTAAATGCCGCCCCCCACATCCCCGCCGAACGGGAAACCGCCCTGCCCCGTGGCGTTGCCGTTCATCACCGATAGATTTTTCAATGAAGCAATCGTCCGGCTCACCACAATGCCGCGTCCCGCCGCGAGCGGGTCAATGGTGGTGGGATTCAAAACGGGGTCTGAAACCGCCCAGTTGGTGGGCGTGTAGCCCCCCGTGATGGAGAGGTTTTTATCCACATACGCCACCTGCGCGGTTCCCCCGCGCACCTGCACAGCGGAATAAACGCCCCCCGCCACCCGAATTTCATCGCCGGGCAAAGCCTGGTCAATGGCGTATTGCAGGGTGGCACATGGCGCGGAACTGATGCTGCAATCGCCGGTATCGCTCCCCGTGGGCGACACATACCGCACCACAGACAGGGCATGCACCGTGGAACGGGGCGCAAACAGCACCCCTCCCCCCACAAAAAATACGGCGATAATCGCCGGAATAATTGCCAAAAAAACAGATAAAATTCGGTGGCGGATATTCAGTTTCATTTTGATATCTCATTTCATGTACACATAATGCACCCGCATCACAAAAATATATGGGGTATCGGGCACATTGTAGCATCATACCGTGAAAAGTTCGTGAATTATTGGCGCGGTCGGACATCAAAGCTGGATTTTTCCCGAAATTCGTCCATCCCCCACTTTTTTTTGACACTTTCCCGTTCACCGATTACAATACACGTATAACGCGATGCGTCACCACCAAACAGCCAAAATATCTCATATCCGATGGAGGAAAAGTATGACCGACAAAATTGATTTCGGAACAGAAGCATGGATCCAACAGTTGATGGTCGAATTGAACAATAGTGAAGATTACGCCGAAGCCGCCAAAAACTGGGAAGGTGATATTTATTTTGTGGTGGAACCGAAAGGGAGCCAACTGACCGAGAAGGTTTACATGTATGTGGATTTGTGGCACGGCAAATGCCGCCACGCCGAAGTCCCCGACGACCCCACCAAATTCAAGCCGGAATTCACCATCAGCGGCACGGTGAAATCTTTCAAAGAGGTGATTGACGACGGGCTTGACCCAATGAAGGCGATGCTCACCCGCAAATTGAAACTCACCGGCAATATGGCAAAAATTATGCGCAACGTGAAATCCGCCAACCAACTCGTCCACTGTTGCACCTTCATTCCCACCAATTTCCCCCTGGAGTAATGCTATGTGGTACTTCCGAAGTCCCGAAATTGTTTTTGGCGAAGACGCGCTCGACCATCTGGACACCCTTCAGGGAAAACGCGCCTTCATCGTCACCGACCCGATGATGCTTGAGCTGGGTTTTGTGGATTTGGTGGCTGCCCATCTGACCGATGCCGGGCTGACCGTCGGCACTTTCCCCGACGTGGAACCCGAACCCTCCGTGCAAACCATTCGTACCGGGGCGGAAAAGATGCTGGCTTTTGAACCGGACTGGATTGTCGGGTTGGGCGGCGGCTCGGCGATGGATGCCGCCAAAGCGATGTGGGCGCTGTATGAAAATCCGGGGCTTGACCCCGCCGACATCAACCCCTTCGAGCCGCTCGGACTGCGCCGCAAAGCGCGGCTCATCGTCATTCCCACCACCAGCGGCACCGGCTCGGAAGCGACGTGGGCAACCGTGCTGACCGACACAGCGGAAAATCGCAAGCTCGGCACCGGCTCACCGGAAATGGTGGCGGACATCGCCATTGTTGACCCCGCCCTGCCCGCCAAAATGCCGCCCCGCCTCACCGCCGATACCGGCTTGGACGCGCTGACGCACGCCATCGAAGGGTACACATGCTCGCTACGCAATGATTTCAGCGATGCGGTTTGCCTCAAAGCGGCGCAACTGGTGTTTGAATATCTCCCCCGCGCGGTCAAAAACGGCGACGACGCCGAAGCCCGCGAGAAGATGCACAACGCCGCCACCCTCGCCGGGTTGGGTTTCGGAAACGCAATGGCGGCGCTGGCGCACTCTATGGGGCACAGCCTCGGCGCGATTTTCCACGTGCCGCACGGTCGCGCGGTGGCGCTATTCCTGCCGTACACCATCCAATTCATTCAACGCGGCGATGCTGAAACCCGCTTCCATGAAATCAGCCGTTTTCTCGGCTTGCCCGCTTCCACCCCCGATGAGGGGGCAATAAGTCTGGTGACCGCCATCCGCGACCTTTCACGGGAGGTGGGGCAACCCCTCTCCCTGAAAGAGACGCTCGGCGACGGCGTTTCCCGCGCCGATTTCGACGCCGCGCTCGATGCGCTCGTCGCCAATGCCGAAGCGGATTCCGTCATCGCCATGGGCGACCGCATCCCCACCACCGACGAAGTTCGGCAACTGTTTGAATATGCGTATGAAGGGAAAAACATTGATTTTTAACCTTTACCGGCAATAGATTTGCCAACGTCCCAATGAGGTGATACTTTTGGCAACAATATTTCAAAACGAAAAAATGAAGGCGGCTTATGCACGAATTTTCTGGAAAACTCCTGTACGTGAACCTGACCACCCGGCAAATTCACACCGAACCCCTGAATACCGAATGGGCGGCGCAATTCATCGGCGCGGACGGGCTGGCAACCCGCTACCTGTTCGACATGGTGGACGCCGATACCGACCCGCTTTCGCCGGACAACCCGCTGATTATGATGACCGCTCCGCTTACCGGGACGCGCACCCCCTCCGCGTCGCGGCACGCTTTTGTGGCGAAAAGCCCGCTGACGGGCATTCTGGGCGAATCAAACGTTGGCGGCTTCACGGGGCACGAACTGCGCCGAGCCGGGTATGACGGCATCATCTTCACCGGCAAAGCCGCCGAACCGGTCTACCTGCACCTCCAACCGGGACGCGAGCCGGCACTGAAATCCGCCGTACACCTGTGGGGCATGGACACCTATCGCACCCAATCCGCCATCATCGAAGCCAGTGGCGACCCGAAAACCCGCGTGGCGTGCATCGGACCCGCCGGGGAAAATCTGGTGCATTTCGCCGCCATCGCCAACGCCGACGCGCGTATGGCGGGGCGCACCGGCATGGGCGCGGTGATGGGTTCCAAAAACCTCAAAGCCATCGCCATCCGCGGCAAAGGCGAAATCCCCGTTTCCGACCGGGAGGCGATGACCGCCGCCTTCCGCAAATCCATGGCGGTCATCCAATCCGACCTCGCCATTGAAGTGCTGAAAGACCTCGGCACGGCGGGCGGGCTGGAATTTTTTGATATGATGGGCTCTCTGCCCGGAAAATACTGGACGGTGGGTGAAAATCCCGGCGCGTATAACCTCAGCGGGGCGGCAATGGCAGATTCCATCCTCACCGGGCGCACCGGCTGTTGGGGCTGCGCCGTGCAGTGCGGGCGGGAAGTGACCTTCGATGTGGACGGCGAATCGCTCACCACCGACGGACCCGAATACGAATGTGTGGTTTCGCTCGGCTCGAATCTGCTGATTGACGACCTGAACGCCGTCTCCCGCTTTGATTTCATCTGCGACGCAATGGGGATGGATGTCATCACCGCCGGCGCGGTCATCGGCTTCGCCATCTATCTTTCCGACCAAAAAATCATTTCGCCCGCTGAAACCGACGGGATGGCGCTGACATGGGGCAACCCGCAGCAGGTCATCACCCTGCTGGAAAAAATCACCCGCCGGGAAGGGGTGGGCAATCTTTTGGCGGATGGTGTCCGGGCAATGGAACGCGCCTTCAATGCGCCGGGGCTGGGCGTGCAAATCAATGGCATGGATCCGGGGATGCACGACCCGCGCGGATTCAGCGGCATGGCGCTGGTGTATCTCACCTCGCCGCGCGGCGCGTGCCACAACAAAAGCGATTTCTACTTTGTGGAAATGGGACACACCTTCGAGACGATCGGCATTTCGGTGGATGACCAACATCAAGAGGACGGCAAAGCGCCTTTTGTGGTGTGGCATCAAAATTACCGCGCTATGGTTGATGCCAGCGGGATGTGCAAATTTGTGAACATACCGCTCGACGTGCTGCCCGACACCCTCGCCGCCGTCACGGGCAAACGAATGTCGCTCGATGAATGGGTGCTGGCGGGTGAGCGCATCTTCAATCTGAAGCGTCTGCTGAACTTGAAACTCGGTATGGTTCCCCGACGGGATGAAGTGATGCCGAAATTGTTCACCGTGCCATACGCCGCCGGCGCCACCAACGGCTTTGTTCCCAATTGGAAACGGATGCTGCGCGAATATTACGCCGTCCGCGACTGGGATTGGGACACCGGACGCCCCTCGGCGGCAAAGCTGGCGGAACTCGGACTGGCGGCGTTGGAGTAACCTGCCGGTCGCAGGCAGGTGGTCACCGCACTACCGAGTCTTGGGAAATTCAAGGGGTTTGTCATTGCGAGCGAAGCGAAGTTAAAAATACCCGAAGAGTGCAATCTCCACGCTTCAATGTCAGTTTAATCCATGTACCCACAGGGCATTATAATCGTCTGTGTTCTGTTTGACTACTTCTTGAAAAGCGTTGCACATTAGGTGTAGCATGACTCCCGCTAATGGGTGTTGAGCCTCACTTAATCGGCGACAAATTCACCGCGTTTTTTGTCGCGCGTCCTTTTTTCGCATCAAAACCATCTGCCAAATAAAACGTCACCGCCAAGCCCGGCTGCAACAATTTTCGCTTGCCGTTGAACGAGTTGACCCGAAAATAGTACGATTTGCCATCATCCGTGGCGACAAATCCGGCTTTTCCATTCGGCAATATCGTCGAAATTGTGCCGCGATATTGTTTTTGCCCTTCGTATTTGATGGCATTCCAGCGTGTCCGAAGCCGACGCACCAGATTTTTGCCGGTAGGAATATCCCCTTCCGCAATGGAAAATTCTTGCATTTGCCGGTACAATTCGTTGCTGATTTTCCAGTTGCGCTCTTTGCGTATCCGGTACACCAGCGCCAAATGGTCTTTCGCATCCTCCGTGCGTCCCAATTGCGCGAACAACTCTGCCATAAAACCGAACAACTTTAGTTTTTTGTCCGTATCTCCCCTGTTCAACGCAGCATCGAGTGCGTACCCCAACGCCTTTTCGGAATCCCCCGCATCGGCATACATCTCCGCCAGTTTATGCTGAATGAACCACTCGCGCCGCTTTTGCAACAGTGTTTCCAGCATCGGAATCGCCTCGTGTGTGTCCCCCAGATAATATTTTGAAAGCGCAATTCGCCATTGAAACCAAAGGTCGTTATCATAATGGAAGGTGGCAATCTCGTTCAACGCCTCCCGGCAAATAGCGATGCACAACTGATAATCTTCCAATTCCAGCAATGCCTTCGACAACGCCGCATAATATCGTTCCCTGTCCGACGCCATCTCGCGGCGCTTCCCGTTCGGGTCGGTGAACGAAAACGTTTCATCGCGCAATTTTTTGCCGTCAACTTTTGTGAGCCACCGCACCAACATCTGCGCAGAAAAAGGTTTTTCAAAATGTTTTGCCACCGCCAGCACCGTGCGCACATAGGGTGAATACGGGTCGTCCTGACGGCATAATTTCAAGATAGCATCGGCGGCTTTCAAAAATCTGGGTTCGTCCCGGACCCGTTCCACGGCAATTTCGGTGTGGTATATTGCCCACGCATACGCATTATTGTTGAGCTGAAACGCCGGCGCTATGCGATACACCTCGCGGCACACGGCTAACGCACGCTCAAATTGTTTCTGCTTCGACAAACAAAACGCATACCCCCACCCGTCCCACTCATTGCAAACCTCGCGGTGATTTTCCCACAAATCACGGTACAGCGGCAGCGCGTCTTGATAGCGTTTTTCTTTTCTGAATTGTTGCGCCTGTTGCTTCAGCTCATTAACGGTTGTCACGGCTCACTTCTCGCAAAATTTCGGTCAACTCAGCCAATAGTTCCGGCGCATGACCGGCTGTCGGGTGAGGTTTGGCAGTGGTGAACTGCCCCTTGCCGTTATAATAAAAATCAAACCGCACCGATTGCCCTTGCCGCCGCAAATAATAGGATTCCTGAAAATGATGGTGTTTTACATCGGCAATTTCAATACCGTGGGGAGCGATGGCGGCAGAAATGCGGTCGTACAATTCTTGTCCAATATTGTTTTGAACCGGCGCGGGTATCACAGATGATTTCCCGGCATTGCGACTTTCCGCTGTATGCCCAATATGTGCGGTCAAGGTAGCGGTCAACTCGGCACTCAGTGGGGATTCGTTTTCTCTGGGCATAATTCGGCTGATTTTGCCTGTTTTTTTATACCAAATATCTACCGTGCAGCGGTTGCCGTTGCGGGTGAACGTATACACTTCGCAATATTGATTGTGGCACACGTCCTCTATGGTGATGCCGGTATTATGTAATGCGTCTGCCACCCGTTGCCGCAGTGTGTCGAAAAAGTCCTCGCCCGGCTTATGATTGCCGTGTTTCGTCGAATTCCCTGTTGCCGGCGCAATGGTCAGCCCGCTAAATCGGTTGAATTGTGGCGCATTGATGGCATACAAATGCTTTTTCGCGCGCGTGATGGCGGTATAAGCCCACCGGAAAAACTGTTCATTTGTTTTGCCCATTGCCGTGTCAAAATCTACCAAGGCATACGACCACTCCCCCCCTTGCGATTTATGGCAGGTAATGGCGTACCCGTATTTTATTTGCAAAGCATTCATATACGGGTCAGCCAGCAGTGCATCCTGAAATTCTTTTGTGCCCGGTTTTAATTTGGCATTACGACTTTTGAAATCCACATACAGCGCCCGTGTTTCGTCCGGACGCAAACTCCGTGCCGGCGAATTAAGCAGTGAATCGATAATTTTGCACGATACATCAAACCCTGCACCATCCACATCCCAAAACCGGATAATCACGTCCCGAAAATCAAGGTTGATTTTGTTGATACCAGTCTGCGCCTTAAAAGACAAAGTTTT